>JBFZAD010000221.1:0-2552 GCA_041309125.1 Candidatus Omnitrophota bacterium | reverse complement strand
AGATATGCGGCTCATCGTCTATTATTAAGATCTTACCAGGCATCTTAGCTCCTCCTTTATTAGATAATACTTCTTGTTGTCTTTGGCAGAGTAAATATAAACTTCGTTCCTTGATTAAGTTTACTGTCTACCCCTATCTTTCCTCTGTGTAGCTCCACAATTCCTTTTGTGATAGCCAAACCCAATCCCGTTCCTTTCTTACCTGCGCCAGTGGTCCTGCTAAATTGCTGGAATTTGCCAAACACCTTTGAAAGATCATCCGGTGAGATACCTTTACCTGTATCAGATACGGAACATTCAACCTCGTTTTCCCTATCAATAACCGATATCTCTATGAAACCTACGTCGGTAAACTTGATTGCATTATCCAACAAGTTACTGAAAACTTGTATTATCTTTTCTTTATCAACCCAGGCGTTGACCTCTGCATCGGAATTGTTCAACTTTATAGTCAGGCTCTTTTCCTTTGCCTTTGAGCTAAAGACAAAAATAACCTGCCTTGCAAGACCAACGATATCTGACAATTGCCTACTCAACTGCACCTTGCCGGCCTCTATCTTTGAAATATCTAAGAGGGCATCGATTATTTCCTTGAGCCTGTCTGTATCTTGAAGCGCGATAGAAAGAAACTCCTTTTGATCAGTATTAAGCTCCCCGAATAAACCTTCCAATACCTGCGAAATTCCCTCTCTTATAGATGTAAGGGGAGTTCTAAGCTCATGCGAAATAACAGAAACAAACTCCGACTTAGCCTTATCTATATCCTTTTCTTGAGTAATATCCCTGAATATATTTACAGAAGAAATTATGCCGCCATTTGAATCTTTTACATGCATGCGCTCAAACCTTATAATCCTAGCCTCCAGGCCGGGTAATTCAATATCCCTGCCCGAACTGCTTAATTCTTGATTATCATCCTGTATGCCTAAAAGCCTCAACTTTTCGCGAACCATATAACTAGTAGGGAAACTCTCTGCCTGAAAACCTAATATTTTTTTTGCTTGAGGGTTTATTAATTCAATATTTTGATTTTCATCAAAGATAATAATTCCTTCATAAATGAAATTAACCACATTCGTCAGTTTTACCTTTAGTAAGGCCTCATCGCCTTTTAATCTGTCAATTTCATCCATATATTTTTTTATTTTTATTGTATCTTAAATAGATACCGAAAGCCAAGACTATTTTTTTATTTTTTTCAGCTCTTCAAGATTATTCTTACAGACTCTTAGAAGCGTATCAACGGTAAAATCCTCTGAAAAGACCACGGTAGCATTTTTTTCTTTTTTTTGCAGAATTTTAATAGCATTATTAAATTCGCGCTCCGACTGAACAGTATTTTTCTGATAGAGGTATATATTGCCAAGATTAAAATATGAAAGGGCTATGTCAGGGTTTATATAAGCCACCTTTCTAAATTGCAAAACTGCCTTTTCATAATCTCCTATCTTAGAATACAAGATTCCCATTAAATAATAGGCCTCGACATAAAGATTATCCAATTCTATTATATTATTAAGCTCATTTATCGCTTCCTGGTATCTCTCCAGGTCTGCCAGGATCGTTGCCTTAGCCAAATGTGCGCGTACATGAGATTTGTCATTTTTTAAAATAGTCTCGAAAATCTTAAGTGCATCTTCATATTTTTTATCATGAAAGAGTTTCGTCGCCCTGTGATAGTTCTGTTCAATCTCATGCTTATCTAATGGCTTTTCCTCCTTTTTCTCATCCTTCCAGGTATGAATAACATCCTCTAGCGCCTTAGACTCTTGGATATACATGCTTTGAGACACGACAAAATCCTCAAGGCTAAATTCAGGAACACTCATAAAAGGCTTCATAACCTCTTCTTCTAGCTGATACAGGGCCTTCTTATAAATAAATGTCTGGGGAAATTCAACGGTCTGGAATTTATTGGATATCTGCCAAAGAGTCTCTGAATGGCCTATAAAAAGATAGCCCGAAGGAACAAGTGCATTAAAAAAATTATCAATAACGCGTTTTGTTGTATCTAAATCAAAATATATAGTTACATTTCTGCAGAATATGATATCTAAATTTAGCATTCCTTCCAGCAAAAATGGATCCTTTGCTAAATTATGATACTCAAACCTGACTAATTTTTTAACAGCTTCTTCTAGAAAATAGGACGAGCCTCTTTTCTCAAAGTATTTCTCGATATATTCATTTGGCAAATTCTCGACATCTCTGGCAGTAAATATACCTTCTCTTGCGGTGTCCAATGCGTTTCTGTTTATGTCGGACCCGAGTATCGAGATATTCCAATCATTATAGAATGGGACCATCTCCATAATAGCAATTGCAATAGAGTATGCCTCAGCGCCTTTTGACGAACCTGCCGACCATATACGTATTGATTTTTCAGGCAAGGACATCCTTTTCTGGATTATTTCCGGTAAGACATGTTTAACGAGGGCATCAAATTGGGGTCTGTTCCTAAAGAAGAAGGTCTCACCTATCGTTACAAGATCCAAGACCTCCCGCATCTCAAGCTTTCCTTCAGGATGGAATTTAAGAAAATTATAATACTC
>JBFZAD010000220.1:0-6294 GCA_041309125.1 Candidatus Omnitrophota bacterium | reverse complement strand
GGGATGATTTTATGTGGCTGTCTGAATTGCCTTCAGAGTGATTATAGCCTGCATCTTCTGGAATCAGCTTATTCATTGCATTTATGATATCTCGCCTAACCGAAGGGTCGGCGTTTTCATTAATTGTAAGGCCTGCTGTGGTGTGTGGACAAAATATGATACAGATTCCATTTTTTACCTTACTCTTTGCAACAATACCCTCTATCTGGGAAGTTATGTCTATTAAATCTACCCGCCTGGTTGTTTTAATGCTAATCTTCTCCATAGTTTAAATTTACTCCACGCATTTTTTAACTAAGAGGTCTTTTTGATACTCCTGCAGACTCCTGACTTCAATATTTTTTTCCAAAACCTCTTCTATGCCAAGCGCTGCAGCTTGAGCTGCTGCAGGGGTAGTGATATAGGGCAATTTATATTTAATTGCAGCCTTTCTTATGTGGCTGTCATCATCTTTACTTTCTCTGCCTCTTGGGGTATTGATTATCATGTGTAATTCTTTATTTTTTATTAAATCGGTAATGTCTGGCCTTCCCTCATCAATCTTGTATATCAATTCTGCATCAATGTTATTTTTATTCAGAAACTCCCGCGTTCCTTCTGTGGCAAATAATCTAAATCCTAATTTTTTTAATTTCTCGGCTACGGGCAGAATTTGCTTCTTGTCTTTGTCAGCAATGGATAGTAATACATTTCCTTGGGTCGGAAGCCTTGTGCCTGCTGCCTCTTGTGATTTGTAAAATGCAAGGCCAAAACTTGGTGCAATGCCCATTACCTCTCCTGTTGCCTTCATCTCTGGGCCAAGTATAGGATCAACTGACGGAAACATATTAAAAGGAAATACCGCCTCTTTTACGCCCACGTGAGAAATATCTTTATTCTTACAGATATCAAATTCCTTTAGTTTCTTGCCTAGCATTATCTTGGTTGCAATCTTTGCAATCGGAATTCCCGTCACCTTACTAACAACTGGAACTGTCCTCGAAGCCCTAGGATTCGCCTCTAAGATATATAATTTATTTTTTGCTATTGCATACTGAATGTTCATTAACCCTACCACCTTCAGTTCTTTTGCAATCCTTGTTGAATATTCTTCAATTTCTTCTAAATGCTTTTTAGAGATATTTCGCGAAGGAACCATGCAGGCGCTATCCCCTGAATGTATTCCAGCTAATTCAATATGCTCCATTACAGCTGGTATAAATACATCTTCGCCATCTGAAATAGCATCCACCTCAAGCTCTAAAGCCTCTTCTAGGAATCTATCTATTAACATTGGATATTCTGGCGTGATGTCAACCGCTTTAAATGCATAGTCTAAGAGCATTGCCTCGTTGTAGACAATCTCCATGCCTCTTCCACCTAAGACAAATGAAGGCCTGACCATTAAGGGATACCCAATCTTACGTGCCACCTCAACTGCTTCATCTACAGAACTTGCAGTGCCACCCTCTGGTTGAGGTATATCAAGTTTAGTAATGACATCTCTGAATCTCTTTCTGTCTTCGGCCAATTGAATGCTTTCCGGGCTTGTGCCTAAAATTTTTACCTTTGCTTCATGCAGTTCCATTGCTATATTTAATGGTGTCTGACCTCCAAACTGCACAATAACACCTTGTGGTTTTTCTTTATCATAGATACTTAAGACGTCTTCAACGGTCAGCGGCTCAAAATATAATTTATTTGATGTATCATAATCAGTTGAAACTGTCTCGGGGTTGCAGTTTATCATCACCGATTCAATGTGCTCTTCGCGTAATGCAAATGCCGCATGCACACAGGTATAGTCAAATTCTATACCCTGGCCAATTCTATTGGGACCTCCACCCAGGATTAAGATTTTTTTATTTTTTGAAACGCTGACAGAATCTTTTGCATTATAAGTAGAGTAATAATATGCTGCATTTTTTACTCCGCTTACAGGAATTGCTTCATAGCTTGCAATCTTACCAAGCTTTATTCTTTGTTTTCTTATATCGTCCTCTTTTTTGCCAATTAAGGCAGCTAAGTATTTATCTGAAAAACCACTCATCTTTGACTTTTCTAAAATATCATCTGGTAGGGATTTTGATTTATATTTCTTAATCTCCTCTTCTTCGCTGACAAGCTCTTTCATTTGCTTAATAAACCATCTGCCGATTTTTGTCATCTGATACAATTCTTCAACCTCTATGCCTTTACGTAGGGCTTCATACATCAAAAACACCCGCTCACTTGATGGAAATATTAGCCTCTTTTTTATCTCATCCAGAGGAAGTGCTGAAAAATCCTTTGCACCACCTAGGCCGTATCTTTTTATCTCCAAAGAGCGTATGGCCTTTTGAAATGCCTCTTTAAAGGTCTTGCCTATACTCATTACTTCACCAACTGCCTTCATCTGTGTGCCAATAATATCCTTTTCTTGTGGAAATTTTTCAAAGGCCCACCGTGCGAATTTTACAACTACATACTCACCCCAAGGCGTATATTTTTCAAGCGTTCCTTCTCTCCAATAAGGAATTTCATCCAGCGTAATGCCTACAGCCAGCTTGGTTGAGATGCGCGCTATTGGAAAACCTGTTGCCTTTGATGCCAATGCAGATGAGCGAGAGGTGCGCGGATTAATCTCTATTACAACAAGCCGATCATCTTCTAAGTTATGGGCAAACTGGATATTTGTTCCACCAATAACTCCAATTGCATCAACAATTTTGTATGAAGCCTCTTGCATCCTTTCTTGTAATTTTTTTGGAACGGTTAACATTGGCGCAACGCAGAAGCTATCCCCTGTATGCACTCCCATAGGATCAATGTTCTCAATGAAACAAACTGTTATTTTCTGCCCCTTTTTATCTCTTACAACCTCGAGTTCAAGCTCTTCCCAGCCTATAACAGACTCCTCAACCAATACTTGGCCAATTATGCTTGCTGCAAGGCCGCGGGAGACTATTACCCTTAATTCCTCTATATTATATGCTATCCCGCCACCTGTCCCACCAAGAGTGTAGGCTGGTCTAAGAACAACAGGGTATCCCAAATCTGTTGCAATTTTCTCAGCCTCTTCCACAGAATAGCAAGGTGCACTTTTTGGCACTTCTAAACCTATCTTTGCCATTGTCTCCTTAAATATAATCCTATCCTCGCCTCTTTCTATGGCGTCAACTGAGACCCCAATAACTTGGACATTGTATTTTTTTAAAATACCTTTCTTGTGAAGGCTTGAGGTAAGATTTAGTCCAGTCTGGCCTCCTAAGTTTGGCAAAATTCCATCAGGCCTTTCCTTTTCAATAATCTTTTCTATTGTCTCGACTGTCAATGGCTCTATATATGTCTTATCGGCCATGCCTGGATCAGTCATAATAGTAGCTGGATTTGAATTTACCAATACTACTTCGTATCCTTCTTCTTTTAAGGCCTTACAGGCCTGCGTACCTGAATAATCAAATTCACAGGCTTGGCCTATTATTATTGGACCAGAGCCTATAATAAGTATCTTCTTAACATCAGTTCTTCTAGGCATAACGCTCCTTTCTAGAGTTGATTAATTTTTTTAATCTGCGCTCAACATCATTAACTGAATTAGCTTTAATGATACCCTTAATTCCCCATGTCTTTATCCCAATCACTGGCTTTTTGTATTGAAAAGCATAGGCTATCTCTGAAAGCGTGCCATAACTGCCATCAATGGCAATGACAATATCAGCTGCTTTTACTACTAATACATTACGGGCAAGACCTAGGCCAGTAGGAATCGGAATAACCACATATTGATTTGCTGCTTCTTTATCCTCTCCTGGAAGAATTCCAATAGTAAGCGCGCCTTTTTTAGAGCTTCTAGCACCTTTACAAGCTGCCTCCATTACACCCTTGAGACCTCCACAAACTAAGATGCAACCCACTTTTGCCACAATTTTGCCTATTTTATGGGCAATTTGCTCCACTTCTGAATCGCAACTATGCCCGCCTATAACAGCTACAACTATGTTTCTTTTAATCATTTTAATAAACCCAATTTCAATAACGCAACATTTTGTACATTGTTAAAAATGTTGCGTTATGGTTTGCGCCTGGCTGGAGTCGAACCAGCACACATGGCGCCGGAGGCCATTGCGCTATCCATTGCGC
The DNA here is from genome assembly GCA_041309125.1 of Candidatus Omnitrophota bacterium. GTDB lineage: Bacteria > Omnitrophota > Gorgyraeia > Gygaellales > Gygaellaceae > JBFZAD01. The sequence goes on along the minus strand of JBFZAD010000220.1, from coordinate 2,193 downwards.
TACAGGCGCAGAATCTTTTATACATTAATTCCACTTAAAGAGCTTAAGGCAATTATTATCTCTGCCTTTAGAAACTGCTTATTTTCAACCTTACCCTGCTGGATACTGAATGTTTTTATCTCCTTTGGCCTCTTCGGTAATAGCAATCTTTCCATCTCACGGAAACATTTGCCAACTCCGGCACCGCTTCCATGGGTTGAAAATAAAATTACTGATTTTTTCTCAAGGCCATAGCAATTTTCTAAAAAGGTTCTTATTGCAGGGGTTGGCTCAAATGCCCAGACAGGAGTGCCTATACAGACTAAATCAGAACCTGTTAAATTATAGCTTTCTCCCTTAATCAAGGCCTTTTTCTTAAGGAAGGCCCTTGCGCACTGGCCAAAAAAGTTTTTTGATTCATCTATTGCCTGGATATCTACTAAATCAGCTTGTCCTTTAAAAGATAGCTCATCTCTTAAAGAATGCGCTACTTTTCTAGTATTTCCTGAAAATGAATAGAATATAATTGAACTTTTCATAACCCTCTCCTGTTTAAGTTAAAAGAAACTAAGTTGATCATTTTTCTTTTCCTGCTTTTCTTCTTCTGAAAAAATCTTTATAATACCATATTCGCCGTCATAGCCAGGCTCTATTCTAACCTTGCCCTGTCTTACCCTTATTATTCCCTCGGCAATCTTTGAAGATAAGCTCTCAAATAAATCTTTCTCTGGGACATTCACTAACACATCAAATTCAGTGCCAAATATTGAAATAATTCTCCTGTATTCATTCAATACTCCTTGTGTGCTCTTACCTAAATCTTTTGCATCTGCAATAATCTCATCTAAAGGAATGAGATTCTTAAAAGGAATTGCATTGTCTGGCTTAAAGCCATCTTTTCTATCGGCCAAATCATCTACCCTGTGCATTACGCCAACTGTGATTCTCTTGCCGCACTTGGGGCATATATCTTTTTTTTCTTTTGATTCTTGAGGTGAAAATCTAACATTGCATAACCTATGGCCGTCATAATGATACTTTCCTTCCTCTGGAAAAAACTCTACTGTGTAAAGAAATCTTTTTTTGTCTTTTTTCATTAACGTATCTCTTATATCATAATAATCTAATTCGCAGTTAAATACATTTGCCTCTCTTCCTATCTTTTGGGGCGAATGTGAGTCAGAATTGCTGACCAGAGAAAATCTATCCAATTTTGAAAGGCGCCAGTTCATGGCAGGATCGCTACTAAGTCCTGTCTCCAAGGCAAATATTTTGTCTGTGTAGCTCTCAAAACAATCCTCTATCTTATTGAAGCCCGACATTGAACCAAACAGGCTAAACCACGGGGTCCAGATATGCCCGGGGATAACCATACAGTTCGGATCAACATCAAATACTATCCTTGCGATCTCTTTGGCATCAAGTCCTAAGATAGGCCTGCCGTCAGAAGCTAGGTTTCCATAACGGGAAAGCGTGGCATTTATTTTATCGGCCACTTTAAAAGATGGTGCCAATACAATATTATGTATCCGATAACCCCTACCGTTCTTAGAATATATGCTGCTTATCTCTGCGCTTAGGACAAAATGGATTCCTTTAAAAGCAAAAAGCCCTTTATCTGTGGGCTCTAATTTACTCTTAAGCTCCTCAAGCCACAAATGGTGCGTAAAATCGCCTGTTCCCATGAGCCCAATGCCTTTAAATTTAGCATATTCTGAAATATGCTCTAAGTCCATATCCTTAGAAGTTGCTCGGCTATATTTTGAATGGATGTGTAAATCTGCTATGAATTGCATTATGGGTATTTTGTGCTAATCCCTGCCTGCCGTCAGGCAGGTGTGGACTTATAAGCAATTTTACCGGCACAAATCGTGTATTCCACCTTGCCTTTGAGTTTACGTCCTATAAAGGAAGAATTTTTGCTCTTTGAGACAATGTCTTCTTTTTTAAAAATCCATTCTTTATCTGGATCAATTATAGCTACGTCTGCTTCTTGACCAATGTGAATGGCTCCCTTATTGATTCCTAATATCTTTGCAGGATTCACAGATAACTTAGTTACCAAGTCGCTCCAATTGATTAAGCCCGCATGAACTAATTCTGTGATGCTGGCTGAAAGAATTGTCTCAAGGCCAATTGCGCCGAATTCAGCGCGCTCAAACTCAATTTCTTTTTCATTTTCTGTGTGAGGCGCATGATCTGAAGCAATTGCAT
>JBFZAD010000219.1:0-3517 GCA_041309125.1 Candidatus Omnitrophota bacterium | reverse complement strand
GAGCGAGGAAACTCGGTTTTCTTGATCGTTATTTGACAGTCTGGATTTTCTCGGCTATGGCAATCGGTGTTGCCGCCGGTCATTTTAACCCCGGTATAGCGGGTTTCTGGGATAAATTTAGCGTTGGGACAACCAACTTACCTATAGCGATTGGCTTAATCTTGATGATGTATCCTCCATTAGCCAAGGTTCGGTATGAGGAGATGGGTAGCGTTTTTAAAAATTACAGAATTCTTTTATTAAGCCTAATTCAAAATTGGGTGATTGGTCCGATTTTAATGTTTTTTCTGGCAATCGTATTTTTGTCGGGCTACCCCGAATACATGGTAGGTCTGATCATGATTGGTCTGGCCCGATGTATTGCCATGGTAATCGTTTGGAACGATCTGGCCGAGGGCGATCCGGAGTATGCCGCCGGTCTGGTAGCTTTCAACTCGGTTTTCCAGGTGCTATTCTACTCCGTATTCGCCTGGATTTTTGTGACCAAGCTTCCGCCGCTTTTTGGTCTTGAAGGTGTCGCTGTAGATGTTACAATAGGTCAAATTGCGGAGAGTGTATTTATTTATCTGGGCATTCCTTTTCTGGCCGGGATCATTACCCGCTTTTCCCTATTAAAATTAAAAAGTAAAGAATGGTACCAGCGTGTATTTATTCCCCGGATTAGCCCGATAACCCTCATTGCGCTTTTATTCACGATATTGGTGATGTTCTCATTGAAGGGCGAATTGATCGTGAAAATACCGCTTGATGTTGTACGCATAGCAATTCCCCTTCTCATTTATTTCGTAGTCATGTTTTTGGTAAGCTTTTATGTCAGCAAAAAAGCCAAAGCCAATTATTCACAGGCAACGACTTTAAGTTTTACCGCGGCATCTAATAATTTTGAATTAGCAATAGCCGTCGCCGTAGCGGTATTTGGCATCGAATCGGGAGTAGCTTTTGCGGCGGTTATCGGTCCTCTTGTTGAAGTTCCCGTTTTAATAGGTTTAGTCAATGTCGCTCTGTACTTTAAGCGCCGTTTCTTCAACATTGAAACCGAGACAATTAAATTATGTAAAGAATAAAATAGCCCGGGATGGATTGATTGAGAATAAGGAGAAGTGTCGATGGTTAAATTAAAGATTTTGGCAGTTATTTTCATTGGACTAATATTGATAACTTCCAGTGGCTACGCTCAAACCAAGATAGTGCCGAAAGTTCAAGATAAAAAATCAGAAGGGGAAAAACCTTCAACAGCCGAGAAAAAACTTCCTAAAGATGTACCGGTAGTACCCTTAACAAATGCCAGAATTACTTATGATCAGATCGTTTTCGATTTTGGCTATGTCCCCCCGGGTTCAAAGGTTGCGCATTCATTTCCGGTAAAAAATACGGGACCCGATACTCTATACATCACAAGCATTAAAGCCGGGTGAGGGTGTACATCCACTCAAAAAGGCGGGATAGTTATTCCGCCGGGAGGCAGTTCAACAATCGATGTCACTTATACCGCATCAAAATCAGATAGATATACAGGTAAAAGTTCTAAAAATATTAACGTGTATTCAAACGATTCAGCTAATTCTCAAACTGAACTTACGATAAAGGCGGATGTCGGCAATCCTAACCACATCCTACAAGTGGTGCCGGAACAGGCAAATTTCGGACAAGTTTTAATTGGCAATGATAATATGACCACTGTAAAACTCTCGATCAAATCTGGCAATAGGCTTAAGATCAAAATCGTGGATATGCCATCGCTTAAATTTATTCAAGATGTCAAAATAAGAACTAATGATCAAGACCCTACAAGCTCTGCTTTTATTGAGATAACGATGAATGATTTTATCATGCTGGGTGATTTTAAAACATCCTTAACTATTGAAGCCGAAGGCGACCCCTCTTCATGTACTACTATACCTATATCAGGGACGGTTATTGAGCAGCAAGGAAGTCTGAATAAATAATGTAATTACTAAATTGAGATTAGACTTTTGGGTATAGCCGGATTAGAGCGGTTTTCTCCGGGATTTCGACTTCTCTTGCAATTTGTATGTGAATACACTTTTTCTGCTTCTTCATTAAATGAATAAGGTTTCTATCACTCCGACTAAATATTGGTATTTAGTCATTTATGCTGCCGTATTTTTAGTAATCCAGTTGTGGAACTCGTCTTGTAGCTCCCGGCATAGACTTTGAAAGCCTCGATTAGCGCCGGGGCTTTTTCTTTTATTGACGCTATTGGGCGCGCTTGTTTCGATTATGAGCTGCATAGAATCTCTGTGATTCAGATAGCCATCACCATTCATTTGAAATAAGCTTTTGGAATTAGATTATAAATTGAAACATCCATATCTAAATTTCGTAAGTTATTATATATGAGTCTACAAAGGAAGAATATTGAGTTTCGAGGTACTGTTGAATATGAAGACGTTTTTAAGCAAAAAGAACATATGCTTGTCGTTGATCATGATTATCATGTTCACCGCTGCCATTATTCCAACATTGACTATTTCTATTTCGTGCTCTAGTTCTGAAACGGAGCGAGAAAGGAAAGTCATACGTACGGAGTGGACATTCGCTGACGTAGTTGACAGCCTGGCCTTCTCCCTCGAAGAATTCTACATAATACCGGAAGTCGGGAAGATGATGGCTGATTCGCTGAGAGGAGGGCTTAAGAGCGATAAGTTTGAGAAGATAAAGGATGGGGACAGTCTTCTTATGACGGTAAACGATCTTCTTCAGCAAATCAGCGGAGACGCTCATCTAAGAGTAAGCTGGCTGGATACTGAAGAGACTTCAGCAGTCAGAGATGATTCCGTTATTGGCTGTGAGCTGGCGCAGTGGAAAACAGAAAACTTCGGATTCAGACAGCTCCAAATCCTCGACGGGAATATCGGCTATCTCGATCTGCGCGAATTCAGAGATACCACTTATGCCAGCAGGACGCTCGCTGCTGTAAGCGATTTTTTGGCAAATAGTGAAGCCCTGATTGTCGATCTTCGTAATTGTCGAGGTGGGCGGCCGGAGATGGTTCAGCTTCTGGCGAGTTATTTCTTCTCGAAACCAACACTGCTAAGCGAAACATACGATCGGTATGATGATATCTCTACGGAGATGTGGTCGTTGAAAAGTGTTGCCGGAACACCACTCTATGATCGGCCTGTAGTGCTGCTAATAGGCCCGCGAACTGCCTCGGCAGGCGAGGGCTTTGCATCTGCCTTGATGCAACTTGGGAGGGCAAGAGCAGTCGGAGAAAGAACGGCAGGCGCCGGTCATATGGCAAGGATAATAGACTTTCCGTCAATGGACATTCGGTTGAAATTGCCCACTGGAGCGGGAGCAAGGCCCGAAGGCCAGAAAATTCATGGGGCGGGCATCCTGCCGGATATTCTCATCTCCGGTGAAGAAGCCCTTCTGATTGCCCATGCTGAGGCCTTGAAAGCGACGGCCGAGCAAAGCGATGATGACCTTAAGGCAAGCAGGATGATGTGGCTGGCCGAAGGATTGATTGCTCAGAGCAGGCCAATCAATCTGA
>JBFZAD010000218.1:0-5491 GCA_041309125.1 Candidatus Omnitrophota bacterium | reverse complement strand
AAGTTAGTTTCCGAGCTTCTAGTTTGTTTTATTTCTTATGGCTTCTTTGCCTATTTTTATTTTACTCATTTTGTCTTGATGGCGCGCTCTATAACAACCCGCTTGATGGTTGAGATAGAATTGGCTCGTAACAAGTCACTGGCAAAAGAAGAAATAATGAAAAGTTTCGATTTTGATAAGAAAATTGAGACAGAATTACAGGATATGAAGATAATCGGAAGGATTTCTCAGGTTGGAGATTATTTCGAAAATACCATAAAAGGTCGTTTTCACGCGAAGTTCATAAGTTTTTTTAAGGGCTTTTTAAACCTCAACAAGGTCTCTAAATGATTATTTTGCTGTATTCTTTTTCTTGTTCTCTAATTGCAGTAATTTTTCATATCATAATTAATTATCTTTTAAAGATCGATCGGAAAGAATCACCCATCCATAACATTATAAGGCAGGCAAAGCTTATCTTTGTTTTATGGATTGCTCTTTTGCCAACATTGTTATTTGTTGCATTCAATCTAAAGCCATTACAGATAGATTTAGGCTTTAATGTCTTAAAGGTTTTAGACTATCTAGTGGGAATAATTTTGTTTAGTTTCCTATTCTTTATCTATCTCTCAATATATTATATTTTTGATAGGTCAGTTTCATCGGAGGTTATGATAGCAATAGAAAATTCAAGAAATAAAAAATTATCAATCTTAGAGATAAAAAGGCTTTATCGGGCTTTGGATAAGTGTGATAATGAGCTAAATGGGATGCTTGAGGGAGGATTTATCTTTGAGCAAGGGGGACTCTTTAAGAATACCTTAAAGGGGGCAATCTTTGCTAAGTATGCATCCTTGTGTAAAAAGATATACAAATTAGGATTGGGGGGGTATTAGCTTGAGTAATGATATATATCAGATTGATAGCCATAAATTAATTTATCACGTCAAGCGTGTAAATGATTGGCTGGATGGTAAGAATATTTATCCAATATATTGCGAGGTTGGTCTAACTAATGCCTGCAGCCACCGTTGTATATTCTGCGGTCTGGATTATATGCATACAAGGCCTCAATTTATTGATACTAAGAGGCTTAAGATGTTTATTAGAGATGTTTATAGAGATAAAAAAGGCTTAAAGTCAATTATGTTTGCTGGAGAAGGAGAGCCATTATTACATAGGGATGCCCAAGATTTAATATGTTTTGCAAAAATGACGGGCCTAGATGTGGCAGTTGCAACTAATGGCTTATTAATGAATGAAAAGTTCTCAAGAAAATGCCTTAAATATCTTTCCTGGATTAAGATTAGCCTTGATGCTGCACGTGCATCTACATATTCAAGTATACATGCTACAGAGAAGAATGACTTTACGATTGTTTTAGAAAATATCAAAAAGGCAGTAAGAATAAAGAAAAAAGAAGGATACCCGGTTACAATAGGGGTACAGATGCTGCTTTTGAACCAGAATTACAAAGAGGTCCCTCTTGCCTGTAGCCTTATGAAGAAACTTGGGGTTGATTACCTTGTAATAAAGCCATATTCGAAGCATCCCTTAAGCAGAAATGATTTGGCTAGCGAATTGGATTATACAAGATTGATGTATTTAGAAAAAACAATTGGGAAATATAATACAAAAAACTTTAAAGCAATCTTTAGGAAAGATACTATAAATATGAGGCGTAAAAATAAGCCTTATAAAAAATGCCTTGCTCTGCCATTCTGGGCTTATATCAGTGCATCGGCAGATGTGTATCCTTGCAGCACATTTCTTGGACTAAAATCATTTATAATAGGAAATATCACAAAGCAGACCTTTAAGCAGATCTTAGACAGTAAGAAAAGAAAAAAGATTATGGATTATCTTACAAAGAAAATGGATCCTAATAAATGCAGAGAGCTATGCAGGCTAGATAAGATAAATGCATATCTAAATCAGATAATTCATCCTTCGGGCCATCAAAATTTTATTTAACGAGATAATAATGATTAATTGTGTTGCTGAAACTCAAATTGATTGTCTGAGAGAAAAGGTATCCAGGGCAAATAAACAATACCAGGACACGATTGCCGCAGGTTATGATAGTGACAGCCGCAATAAATTCGGTGTAATGCATAGGAATTCACAGCTTCGCATAAGAAGATATCTAGAAGGATTTGATGAGAGCTGTAGAGAGGGTGTCTTTATTGATCTAGGCTGTGGTACGGGGAATTTAGTCCGTATTGCAAAGGATATTTTTAAGAAGGTAGCAGCCGCAGATATATCCTTAGAGATGCTCAAAGTTGCAAGTCGTTTTACAGGAAATCTTCTAGTGCTAGATGCGAATAACCTACCGTTTAAAGACAATTCTATTAAGGTAATCGGCGCCTCGGCATTCTTGCATCATTTTGCAGATCATGGCAGGCTATTTAAAGAAGTCTATAGATGTCTGAAGAAGGATGGGATTTTTTTTAGTGATTATGAGCCAAACTTTTATTCTTTAAAGATCATGAAGGGATCTTTTTTTCTTAGGCCAATTTGGAGGCTTCATAACTTCATAGGAAATTTAATGCTAAGGCTTTCAAGTAAGAGGCAGATAGATAAAGAAATTGAGATGTTAGCCGATTATTATAGTGATATTGGCTTAAAGAAAGAGGATCTGATCGAAGAGGCAAAAAGGGCTAATTTTAAAGAGATAGATGTCTTTGCGCATCTTGATCCTGAAGATTTTAAGAAGCCGGCAAACGGCAGATTCATGCATAAGTTTTATAGTATGATGTTAAAGATATTTTCTCCTTCCTCTGACTTTAATAAGAGGGCAAAGCTATTATGCCTGATAGTGAAAAAATAAGGAGTGATTGATGGAAAAAGATATATCTGTAATTATGCCTGCCCTTAATGAGCAGGATAATATTGAGGATGCAATAAGAAACACATTATATGCATTTAACAAATTCTCTTTAAAGGGAGAGGTGGTTGTTGTAAATGATGGCAGCATTGACAACACAGCTACCGTAGTTAATGCCCTTATTGCTCAAATTGGCTCAAAGAATATAAAATTAGTTGAACATGAATCTAGAAAAGGAATAGGAGTATGTTTTAAAGATGGCCTAAAAGAGGCAAGCGGCAGAAGCGTTGTTTTGCTGCCCGGAGACAACGAGAATGATCCTGCTGAAGTTTTGCGCTATGCAGGCCTACTAGACAACGTTGATATGGTAGTTCCATTTATCTATAATAAAGCCGAGGCAAGGGGATTTATTAGAAATCTTATTTCAGGAATATTTTGCTTTATCATTAATAAGACATTTGGCCAATCATTTAAGTATCATAATGGCACAACTATCTACAGGAGAGTGATTCTTACTGATGTAGGATATAAGTCAACTGGTTTCTTTTTTCAGGCCGAATTGCTTACCAGGCTTGCAAAAAAAGGATATCTTTTTGCAGAGGTGCCATGCTCGCTCGGCAAGAGAGAAAAGGGCTCTTCAAAGGCATTATCATTCTCATCGTTACTTAAGGTTATCAAGGGCTACATGCTCCTTCTAAAGGATATTTATTTTTCAAAAGATTTTTACAAACATGGAATGCCGGCACAAGATTCAATTACATACAAGAGACTCTATTCTTGATTAAGGATAATATATGGCCTCTTTGAATAAGACAGAGGAAAGAATAATATTGGATGGCCATAAGCTTTTATGGCATCTAGATCGCGTAGATGCCTGGCTAAGAGGAGAAAGAATAGCTCCGATTACTATGGATATTGCCTTAACAAGGGCCTGTAATTATAGATGTGTATATTGTTATAGTGTCTTGCAGGACAATCCCTCTAAAAAAATAACCAAGGATGTAATATATAGATTCTTAGATGATGCAGCCGGTATCGGCGTTAAGGCAATTAGTTTAGTTAGCGATGGAGAGAGTACATGTTCTCCGTATTTTTATGACGCGGTCTTAAGAGGAAAAGAAAACGGCCTCGATATGGCTGTCGGTACCCATGGGGTACTGCTTAAAAAGGAAAGGCTTAAAGAATTATTATCTGCTTTGACATATCTTAGATTTAATGTCTCAGGTGCTCATCCCGCAAGATACGCCCAGATCCATGGTTGCAAAGAAAAGGATTTTTATAATGTGAGCGAAATTATAAAGGAGTGCGTTAAGATAAAAAAAGAAAATAAACTTAGTGTAACTTTAGGTCTTCAAATGGTGCTTCTGCCGGAATTTAACGATCAGATTATTCCTTTAGCAAGGCTTGGCAAAAGTCTAGGAGTTGATTATCTTGTAATCAAGCACTGCAGCGACGATGAGAATGGCTCTCTAGGAGTTAATTATTCTCAATACGAGAAATTAATCGATTTATTAAAAGAGGCAGAAGGCTATTCTACTCTAGATTATATGGTAAAGGCCAAGTGGTCAAAGATATTAAGTCATGGAAGGCGAAAATATTCTTCTTGTTTTGGGGCGCCATTTATGATGCAGTTGTCTGGTTCTGGGCTGGTTGCTCCCTGCGGGATGCTCTTTAATGATAAATATAAGAAATTCCACATAGGCAATATCGTAGATACATCATTTAGTAAGTTATGGAGATCTGATAGATACTGGCAGGTTATGGAGCTAATTACGTCAGAAAAGTTCGATGCAAAGACAGACTGCGCATGTCTTTGTCTTCAGCATAAGATAAATGAATTCTTATGGGATGTAAAACAGGGTAATATTAAGCTTGAAAAACCAAAAGGCGAGCCGCCATTACATGTAAACTTTATTTAAATGAATAAGTATTCTTTTCAAAGGAAAGTTAAGCTAGCAGAAGATAAGGCCTCTGTTATTCGCAAGCACATCCTAGAAATGGCCATCCTGGCAGGAGGAGGGCATATTGCACCTGCTTTATCAATTGCAGATATTTTGACATGTCTATATTTCTGCGTAATGAGATTTGATTCCAAAAAACCCATATGGCAAGAACGCGATAGGTTCTTCTTAAGCAAGGGCCATGCATGTCTTGCGCTGTATGCTGTTCTTAGTGAAGCAGGCTTCATAAAGAAAGATGAGCTTAAAAGTTTTAGCCAGTGTGACTCACGTCTGTTTGGCCATCCAGAGAAAAATGAAAAAATAGGCATAGAGATATCAACCGGTTCATTAGGACATGCACTTTCAATAGCCTGTGGTGTAGCTTATGCTGCCAAGATAGACAAGAAGAAGTTTCGTTGTTTTCTAGTAATGGGTGATGGAGAATGCGATGAAGGCTCTGTCTGGGAATCGATTATGTTCGCAAGCCACTGGAAACTGGATAATATAATTGTAGTTGTTGATAGAAACAGCCAACAAGGCATGGGCGATAAGACAAAGATATTAGATAGTGGAGATTTTTTAAGCAAATGGAAGGCCTTTGGTTGGGCTGCTAAAGAGTGCAATGGCAATGATGTACCTTGTATGCTGAGAAACTTAAGCACCTTGCCTTTTAAAAAGGGATCACCTAGTGTTTTAATAGCCAATACCATAAAAGGTAAAGGCATATCATTTATGGAAAATTGTC
>JBFZAD010000217.1:0-9932 GCA_041309125.1 Candidatus Omnitrophota bacterium | reverse complement strand
GGGCCTCTGTCAAAATGGTAAATGAACGCAGTATCTCCTGTAGGCTAAACTGTTGGCTCTGCTGGTATAATCTTGAGCAGGCCTCCTCCGGCAAATCTATAAGTTCTGTCTTGTGGTCTCTATTTATCTTGACTATCATTAAATTACGAAAATGCTCTATTAGATTATTGATAAGGTTTGTCGAATCCTTACCTTCTTTGAACATATCTTCTAAATCATCCAAGATGCCTTTTGCATCTTTTTTAATTATTCTTTCGGTTATCTTAAAAAGCGCCTCCTGTTCAACTATTCCCAGAAGGCTTATTATATCCTTTAGGTCTATTTTATCGCTAGAAAAAGAAATTAACTGATCCAAGACCGACTCTGCATCACGCATTGAACCATCTGATGCCTTGGCTATAGCAAAAAGCACATCTTTACCAATATTAGCTATCTTCTCTTTCTTGCATATATGCTCTAATTGCTGGACAATCTTAAGCGCTGTAATGCGATAGAAATCAAAGCGCTGACACCTGGAAAGAATCGTAGGTATGACCTTTTGGGGCTGGGTAGTCGCAAAAATAAATTTTACAAAATCAGGGGGTTCTTCTAAGGTTTTAAGAAGTGCATTGAATGCCTCTGTGGTAAGCATATGCACTTCGTCAATTATATAAATCTTGAATTTACCGCTTACCGGAGAAAATTTTACATTCTCTCTTAGGGTCCTAATCTCGTCTATGCCTCTATTCGATGCGCCGTCTATTTCAATAACATCCAGGCTTCTACCCTCGGAAATCTCTTTGCAACAGCTACATTTATTACATGGATGAACACTGGTTCCTTTTTCGCAATTCAAGGATTTTGCCAAAATCCTGGCGGTTGAAGTCTTGCCAACTCCACGCGGGCCTGCAAATAGAAATGCGTGAGCTAGCCTATTTTTTAAAATTGAATTCTTTAATAACTCTATTATATGATCCTGGCCAACCACATCGTCAAAATCCTGGGGCCGCCATTTTCTTGCAAATACAATATAACTCATAGCTGTATGTTAAAATTTTAAGGTTACGGAGCCTTCGATTGCATCGGAATCGTAAAGATTCACTCTATCTAAGTGACTCCAGGCGATTTCAGTCTCAATCCATTTCATAATAGGAACCTTTATCCCGGCAGTTAATTCATTGCGCCAAAATTCCTTTTTATCAAAATTATATGTGTATTCCTCTAATATAAATCCTATCAGATTAAATTTATTATTCTTAATAAAGCTATGGCTTAAGCATAATTTTGTTACGCTCTCTTGATATTCAGCATTATTAATTATAACTTCATCCTCAAAAGTTTCTTTGAATCTAGACTCTTGTATGGTTGAACCTACATAGATGCCTTTTATCAGCTCAGCCCCTAACTCCAGTCCATAAGTTTGTCTTTCCCATCTGGCCTTGTATAAATTCCTCCTGAACTCCGCAAATGGCATGATAGCGATTGCCTTTCTCTCTTTAGAATCCCTTAATGCGAATATTATAGAAAGATATTGGCCATAGTAATCGTTTTGTTCTTCAGCCAAATCATAATGATAGGTATTTTTATAATCAGCTTCCGGTTTTTGCCACTGGGCAAAGCTATAATTGGTATAAAATAAAGCCAGGAGAACCAATAAAAAAATCTTCTTCAAGCACCACCCCCCTATCTACTATAGGACTTTCCAGATATCCTTTGCATACTCCTGTATTGTTCTGTCACTTGAAAACTTTCCGGACTTGGCAACATTTATTATGGATTTCTTTATCCATTTTTCCCTGTCCTGATATTCTTTAGAAACCAAATCCTGCATCTTGCAGTAAGAATCAAAATCAGCACATATCATAAAGTGGTCAACATTATAAAGAGAATCAACGATTGCAGAAAATAAGCCAGGACGATAAGCAGAAAAGAAATTATTGGAAATCAAATTAAATATTTCCTTTAATACAGGGGAGCGTTCAATGAATTCTGCGGGTCTATATCCAGACTGCTTTAGAGATTCTACCTCATTTGCCTTAAGGCCAAAGATAAATATATTTTCTTCTCCTACCAGTTCTGCTATTTCTATATTAGCACCATCCAAGGTACCAATGGTAAGCGCGCCATTTATCATAAATTTCATATTGCCTGTGCCTGAGGCCTCAGTACCTGCGGTTGAAATCTGCTCAGATAAATCACTTGCCGGGAATATCCTCTCAGCCAGAGATACCCGGTAGTTCTCAAGAAAGACCAACCGCAGCTTATCCTTAACGCTATTGTCACGGTTGATGATATCAGCTACGCTGTTAATAAACTTTATAATTAATTTGGCAGTTGCATAGCCTGGAGCAGCCTTGCCTCCTACGATAAATGTTCTTGGTTGAATAAACTTCTGCGGCTCATTCTTTATTCTCAAGTATTGAGAGATTATATATAGACAAAATAAAAGCTGACGCTTATATTCATGGAAGCGTTTTACCTGGACATCAAACATAGATTGACCATCAACTAAGATATTCGTTGTTTTGTAAATATATTCAGCCAGTTCTTTTTTGTTTTCACTCTTAATCCTATGCCATTCCTTACGGAATGAGCTATCCTTTGCAAGCGGCAATAATTTATTAAGTTTGTCCAAATCCTTAATCCATCTATCATCGGTAGATTTTGTAATAAAATCTGAGAGCTTTGGATTTGCCTTTAAGAGCCATCTGCGTTGGGTTATACCATTAGTTTTGTTATTAAATTTCTCAGGGCAGAATTCATAGAAATCTTTAAAGATTTTTGTCTTTAAGAGCTCGGTGTGTAACTGCGACACGCCATTTATGGAGAAACTCCCTACTATTGAAAGATTTGCCATGCGCACCTTCTTAGGATAGCCCTCCTCAATTATTGACATACGGCTAAGCCTACCTACATCTCCGGGGAATCTACTCGACACACTATCTAAAAAATTAGCATTAATTTCATATATAATCTGCAGGTGACGAGGTAAGATCTTTTCCATAAGCTCGACCGACCAGCCTTCCAAGGCCTCTGGCATTAGAGTATGGTTTGTATATGCAAACACCTTTCTGGTTATATCCCACGCCTGTCTCCATTCTAACCCGAATTCATCAAGCAAGATCCTCATTAACTCGGGGATAGCCAAAGAAGGATGTGTGTCGTTTAATTGAATAACTATTTTATCTGCGAGTTTTGTAATATCTTTATTGTCCGTCTTAAATCTACGGATTATATCTGCAATTGAAGCAGCGACAAGGAAATATTCTTGTCTTAAACGCAGTTCTCTTCCACGTGTTATATCGTCATTCGGATATAAAACCTTAGATATGTTTTCTGATACAATTTTCTGCTGCACTGCCTGTTCATAATCTCCAACGTTAAACTCGCCAAAATCGAATTCTTCGGTACTGCGCGCAGACCACAACCTAAGGGTATTTACCACATCATTCTTATAACCAGGTATTGGAAAATCATAAGGCACTGCAAACACATCATGAGTATCTACCCACCGAGAGCAGAATTTTTTATTGTCATCCTGAAAGGTGTGCACCCTTCCGTAAAATCTAACCTTTACCTTATATTCAGCCCTTGCAAATTCCCATGGATTACCCTGGCTTAGCCACTCATCGGGAAACTCTACCTGATATCCATCTTGGATCTTTTGATTAAATATTCCATAATCATAACGTATGCCATATCCATGGGCAGGTATACCAAGACTTGCCATCGAATCAAGAAAACAGGCAGCTAGTCTCCCCAAACCACCATTACCGAGACCAGCATCAAGCTCCTGGCTCCTAACCTCTTCGATATCAAATCCAAAATCCTCCATTGCCTCTACTACCGACTTCTCTAATCCAAGATTGTACATATTAGTACCTAAAAGCCTGCCTATAAGAAATTCCATAGACAGATAATAAACACGCTTCAAATTCTTTTTATGGTACTCCTGCTGGGTGTTTATCCAGCGTTCGACAAGTCTGTCGCGGATGGCCATTGCCAATGCCCAAAAGTTATCTAGATAAGTCGCCGTATATTTGTCTTTTGCCAGAGCGTATTCTCTATTTACCTGAAAAGAAAGTGCAATACCTTTAGCTGTCATATCCTTACCCATTACCTTCCATTCATTCTTTGGATTTGGTTTTATTGTACTCATATTCCTCCCCTTTTAGCCATTATATTATATCAAAAAAAAACTATTAAAGATATTTTATTTTTAATAAGAGCTACTTATGAAATTGATAAAATATTTCAGGAAGTTTGCTTTTTAGTTTGATTTGAATATTAAATAAGATATGATTTTGAATCGGAGGGAATTTAAAACTAAATCAAGATATGTAAATCTCTCGCTCCTTAAAGCAATACGCTATTTCCATAAAAAAACTTCAAACTATTTATTATTTTTATTAAGGCCAAGCAATTTATTAGGTTTAAAGCCTGATGTTTTAATCCTGATATTTCTGCTCCCTAAACCACTCTTTAAATATGCTGAAAGAAATTTGGATGGCGTAAACTTAGCTGTTTTAAGCTTGTATCCTTGAGCCTTTTTTCCATTACCAAAAATATTAGAAAATAATTTAGACGATTTCAGATTATTTGTCTTAAGCTTGTGCTTATTACTTCCTTTTCTATCGAAAGAAACAGCAGGAAGCATTTTAGACACATTTAATTTAGACGCTTTGAATCTTGATAAACGCCTGTTCAGCTTTTCTTTGTTCCAATTAAACTGGTTAAAATTTTTCGCATACGCAGGTTTCTCAACAACACACAAACACAGCACAAAGATAGCAGCAAATAGGATAAAAACATTTTTTTTAGTTAACATTTATACCAGCCTCCTTATTATCAAGCTAATAATTTTATTAGGCTTGAGAAAAACAAAAGTTTAATTAAAAACTTTTTAAATTATTTTACTAAGTAACTAAATAAAAAACCGGATTGTCAATTTTTAAATTCGGATTTCGACAACCCGGCTAACAACTAATATCTATTAAGTCCCGTGGCTTTGCGCTTCCTAAATTCTTAAGGAATTGCCTTTTCGTTTCCGATCAATTCTCAAAAAGCACAATTATTCTCACTATTTGTTCTATTTCTTTCTTTGCACTTAAAATATAACATAAAAATATGCTGTTTTCAAGGTGAAATAACCGAATGGCATGAAAGCGGTTACACAGATGAAATTTTTCTTAATTCGCCCTTGTTTAAGATTAGCGAATTATCTCGAGCGCGTAAGGGCGAGGGATTGTCGGGATGACGGAACATGCACTTTCGCTCCCTGATCGGGACAGAAGAAGTATCAGTGGTTCACCGCGCTTCGCGAGGTGTAATTTGCTTACTGGCAATAGAGAGCAAATTAAGGGCCGAAATTTTTTCCGTTGTCCGGAAAAAAATTCGGAGAGGTCGGGATTCGAACCCGAGAACCCAGTTGCCCAGGTTAACTGCTTAGCAGGCAGCTGCTTTCAGCCACTCAGCCACCTCTCCAAAATTCCCGGCGGTTTACAAAGTATGGAATTTTGGCCCCCGAGCCCTTCGAAAATAATACTTGTGGCGAGGGGGCATAAAATCCAAAATTTCCAGCTAAATACGAAGTGAGAAATTTTGGCTCCCGAACACTGCTAATATCTTTCTCTGTGAGGGGACATAAAATCTCCAATCTATTTACTGCGTTTGCGTGAAAAAAACTCCTTTACCAAACTACTACAATCTTCTTCTAAAATTCCTTTTTTAACTTTTATTCTATGATTTAGCTTTTTATTATTAGCTATCTTTACTATGGAACCGCAAGCGCCTGCCTTAGGGTCATCAGCGCCATAAAAAATCTTATCTATACGTGACAAAACAAGTGCACCTGCGCACATTGAACATGGTTCAATTGTAACATACATAGAGCAATCCTTCAACCATTTCCCTCCAAGATAACTCGCTGCCTGAGTAATCGCAATCATCTCTGCATGTGCAGTTGGATCCTTCAGGCGTTCAACCTGATTATGCGCCCTCGCTATGACTCTTGACTTATGGACAACTATTGCACCAACAGGCACCTCATCCTCATCAAATGCTTCTTGGGCCTCTTTTATTGCCTCTGACATATAAATCTCATCAATCTTTCCCATTAATTAGTTCTTGTTTCCTGGTTCTTAGTTCTTAGTTTAAATGTGGAACGCGCCCAGGTGGATTCGAACCACCAACAACCAGCTCCGTAGGCTGGTGCTCTATCCAGTTGAGCCATGGGCGCATTTCAAATTTTTTAATTTTATATACTCGCAACTTGAGACTTATGATCAACTCCGTAGGCAAGTGCTTCCCTGCCTGCCAACATACAAGCCTGGCAGGGATCCAATTGAGCTATGGGCGCATATAAATTCTTAATTTAAGTGGATATATGATACTACAATAGAAAAGCTATGGCAAGATTAAATTAGATGAGTATTTTCTTACTTTGCAGACCATAAGGGTTAATTTTGCTACTTTTTCATAGAATCTATGCTCTTTACTTTGCTTCTTTTGAACGTCAGAAGCTCCTTTTTTG
The DNA here is from genome assembly GCA_041309125.1 of Candidatus Omnitrophota bacterium. GTDB lineage: Bacteria > Omnitrophota > Gorgyraeia > Gygaellales > Gygaellaceae > JBFZAD01. The sequence continues at coordinate 3,421 of JBFZAD010000217.1, read as the reverse complement.
GTTTCACCTGTTTAATCATAATATCCTCTTCTGACATCATTAATATAGTGCCTTCTATTTTAGTGCCATCATTAAGGTAGACTGTATCGTAGCTTGGCAGAATCATATTAGTTATCTTAGGCTTTGGGATATCAAAGATAATAAATGCCATAATTGTGATTATAAAAATACAACAAAAATAAGCCAATGTCCTTAAAAATTTGACTATTCTGCTAGCCATCAAATTTTTATAAACAGTTATTCTGTTTCTGCCATTTGCCTTTGAATAATAAAGAGCCTTATCTACATTTAATAATAAGGTCCTTATGTCAATTCCATCTTTTGGATAGCTGGCTGCGCCAATACTCACAGAAAGCTTATAATAATACATTCTTTTCTTTCTATCGTCATAATAGTTAAAGACGTGACCTCTTATCTTCTTTCTTATGTTCTGTGCCATCTTAAGATATTCATGTCTTTCAGTCACAATTACAAACTCATCTCCCCCATACCTTGCTAAAAAATCCATTTCTCTATTGGTCTCTTTATTAAAAACCTCCACAAAATCTTTAATAAGCTTGTCCCCTGCTTCATGGCCGTATTTATCGTTAATTTTCTTAAATCCGTCCATATCTAACAGAAGGATGTGAAATTTCTTATTCTTTGCGGCTGCATCATTAATTTTATCTGTAAGAAAATTATATAAGGTAACTCTGTTTGGCAGGTCTGTAAGATAATCTAAAAGACTTTTCGTTTCCATATCTCATCCTCAATTATTTTGTCGACGGATAATATGTTACAATATAAATCCTACGCTGTCAATTAAAAAGGTGGGATTATGAATTAAAATTAGTTACGGGGCTCACTACATACACATACCTTAAGAGATCTCCGCCGATATTTTTAACATTATGCAGGGTATTTGCCGGTATGTAGACAAGCGAATCTTTTGTTGCTCTTAACCAGGAGTTCTTAGAATAAAATATCTTGGCATTTCCCTGAAGAATAATTATTGCCTCTTCTTTTGAATCAGTGCTATGTTCACCTATGGATTCACCTTTCTTTAACATCACACAACCTGAACGCATGCCTTGTGTCTGGGGGCTCCCTGCCAACAGTCTTTTATATTTTAAGCTCTTACTAAATTTAATAACTACCGGCCTTATATTCTTATTTTTATTATTTTTCATTAATTAGCGAGGATAAATATCCTGCTCCAAAACCATTATCAATATTTACAACACATACTCCAGGCGCACAACAATTTAGCATTGTCAAAAGAGGCGCAATACCTTCAAAGCTTGCACCATATCCAACACTAGTAGGCACTGCTATCACAGGCCTTCTGACCAAGCCACCTATAACACTTACCAGGGCTCCTTCCATGCCGGCGACAACTATAACCACATTTGCATTTATAAATTTATCCTTATTCATAAACATCCGGTGTATCCCTGCTACTCCGATATCATATATCCTATCAACAAGATTACCCATGGCTTCTGCGGTAACGGCAGCTTCTTCAGCAACGGGTATATCTGCTGTGCCTGCGGTTGCAATAGCTATTGGTTTACCTTTTTTCTTATATCTCTTACCAGCAATTATTATCCTTGCCTTATCAAAATACTCTGCATCTCTTCTCACTAGCTTTACTGCCTTAAAAGTTTGTTTGTCAGCGCGGGTAGCCATAAGCAAACTATCATTAGCGCATCTTTTGAAAATAAGTTGAACTTGTTTCTTTGTCTTGCCCTGACAAAAGATAACCTCCGGGAAACCTTTGCGAAGCACCCTATGTGTATCAAATTTTGCAAAACCCATATCATCATAAGGAAATGTCTTTAGCATATCCAATGCTTTACCCAGAGATATTTTTGCAGATTTTACATCTCTAAGCAATTTTTCAATTCTTTCTTTTTGCATTTTTATATAATCTAGCAGGGCTGAAGAGGGCTTTAACGCTTCTTCTTTCTATACGGTAACCGCTTTTTTTAAAACAATAATTCCTAGGGGGGGTAGGGTTAATGTTAATGAGGCCTTCATGCCATGTAGGGCTTTGTCTTGTGTACTTATTATTTGGGAATTCTTGACATTACTTCCTCCAAACTCACTCAAATCGCTATTCATAACCTCTTGCCATGCTCCGCTAAAAGGAACACCTATAGAATAATTATTCCTGACTACGGGTGTAAAATTGCAAACAGCCAATACTATATCTTCGCTTGTCTTTGTCTTTCTCGTAAAGCTTATTACGCTTGACTGCCAATCGCTAAAATCAATCCATCCAAATCCTTCTGACTCGAAATCTAGCTCGTAAAGCGCAGGCTCACTCCTATAAAAATGATTCAATCTTTTTACCCAGCTTTTCATACTCTGATGCATAGGATTTTGCAGTATATGCCAGTCTAGGCTACATTCATGCTCCCACTCCTTCCACTGAGCAAACTCTCCTCCCATAAATAAGAGTTTCTTGCCCGGGTGTAAAAACATATACCCATACAAAAGCCTTAAATTAGCAAACTTCTGCCAATCATCTCCCGGCATCTTATTAAACAGGGAACACTTACCATAGACAACTTCATCATGAGATAAGGGCAGTATGAAATTTTCATAAAAAGCGTACCACATGCTGAATGTCAAATCATTCTGATGATGCTTTCTGTGCACCGGCTCTTTTGAGAAATATTCAAGCGTATCATGCATCCATCCCATATTCCATTTAAAGCCAAATCCAAGCCCCCCGGAAAACACAGGCCTTGATACCATAGGCCAGGAAGTTGATTCCTCGGCAATCATTTGCGTATCAGGATATTCTCCATACACAACTTCATTTAATCTTTTGAGAAAATCTATTGCCTCAATATTCTCCTTGCCCCCGTATTGATTTGGCGACCAATTGCCGTCTTGACGCGCATAATCCAAGTATAGCATAGAAGCAACTGCATCCACACGAAGCGCATCAATATGATACTTATCAAGCCAGAATAATGCACTGCTGATAAGAAAATCTCGCACCTCATTCCTTCCATAATTAAAAATGTATGTCCTCCATTCAGGATGAAAGCCTTTGTTCATATCAGAATGTTCATAAAGATGGGTGCCGTCAAAATAGGCCAGGCCAAATTCATCAGAAGGAAAATGGGATGGAACCCAATCCAATATTATCCCAATCTGATTCTGATGGAGACAGTCAATCAAATACATAAAATCCTGGGGGGTGCCATATCTGCTGGTAGGTGAAAAATATCCTGTTGTCTGATAGCCCCATGAACCATAAAAGGGGTGTTCCATAACAGGAAGGAATTCAACATGGGTAAAACCCATATATTTTACATACTCAACTAGATGATAAGCGAGCTCTTTATAGCTTAGGAATCTATTGTCTTCCCCTGGAACCCTGCGCCATGAACCTAAATGTACCTCATATATTGAGAAAGGCGAACTC
>JBFZAD010000216.1:0-3342 GCA_041309125.1 Candidatus Omnitrophota bacterium | reverse complement strand
AGGCCTTTCATCTAATAAGCTAGGAGATATTAATTTTGGCATACAGAATACACAAGAGAAGCTTAATTCCGTTGGCTTAGGAAAACATAGCCGCTGGCAGCATGGAATTTATATAGATGACAGAAAAGAAATATTTGATAATATGGATATAAATATTGGCCTTCGCTTTGATAAATTCCAGGAGTTTAAAGATGAATTTTCAGGGACTGCCGGGCTAGAATATAAATTTCCTAACTTTGATTTATTTTGCTCGCTAAGTCGTTCTGTGCGGATCCCATCCTACACAGAGCTCTATTACAGCGACTCTACTACACAGGGCAACTCGAATTTATCATCTGAAAAAGCAATTAACTATGAAGTAGGTATTTTAAGAGAGCTAGATAAGTTTTCTGCCAGGTCTTGTGTGTTTTTGCGCGATGAAGAAGATGGAATTGATTGGCTAAAAAGCTCCTCTGATGTAAAATGGCAGTCACGAAATATAGATTCGCACACTTTTGGAATAGAAAATAGTTTTAAGGCCAAAATAAACGATCGCCTTGATACATCTTTTAACTATACATATACGGATAAGCCTAAAGTAGAGGGATTTGATTATAAATATGGCCCAAGCAATATCGCTCATTTAATAAGTACAATCTTTAATATGAAATTTGGCGAAATCAGCCAGAATCTCAATTTTATCTATAAGAAAAAACCTAAAAGAAATGGTTGGCTTTTATTTAATACCAACTCTTCATATGAGCTTAAAAATAATTATGAAATATTTCTGCAGACAGAGAATATCTTGAATGTAGAGTATGAAGAAATTCCAGGAATTCCTAGCCCAGGAAGACTTGTAAGGTTAGGAGTGAGGGCTGAATGGTAAAAAAACGAGTTGCAATAGCAATGAGCGGAGGGGTTGACTCGTCAGTCAGCGTCTACTTGCTAAAGAAAAAAGGCTATGAATGTATTGGGCTTACAATGTGTTTTGGCCTTGATACAGGAAATGCTGATTCTAAAAAGCCGGCTTGTTGCGGCCAGGAAGGTATCAATGAGGCAAGAAAGGTTTCAAAATTTTTAAGAATAAAGCATTATGTCCTAAACTTAGGCAATGAATTCAATAAAAGAGTGATTGATAAGTTCTGCAGCGAATATCTATCCGGCCGCACACCGAATCCCTGTATTGATTGCAACAGCTACATAAAATTCGATACATTATTAAGAAAGGCAAAAGAATTAGATTGCGATTATTTAGCAACAGGCCATTATGCAAGGATCATTTATAAAAAATGTGCAAAAAAATATTTATTAAAAAAAGGAAAGGACAAGCACAAAGACCAGTCATATTTTCTTTATGCAATTGATAAAGAGGCATTGCCGTTTACACTGATGCCAATCGGCAATATGACAAAACAAGCTGTTCGTGATTTGGCAAGAAAGATAAAACTTCCTGCGGCAGAAAGACCAGAGAGCCAGGAAATTTGTTTTGTGCCTGACAATAATTATCACGGATTAATAAAAGCAAGAAGCAACAAAAATATAACATCAGGGGTAATAGTGGATAAGCAAGGCAGTATATTAGGTAAGCATAAGGGGATACCTTTTTATACGATTGGACAACGGGATGGCCTTGGCATTGCCTATAAAGAAAGATTATATATTATTGATATCGATGTAAAGAATAATAAGATTATTGTTGGTGCAAAAAATGATACATATTCTTCTGGGCTGATTGCTAAAGAGCCAAAATTTTTAGCATTTGATAAACCCAAAGAAAAAGTTGTCTGCGAAGCTAAAATCAGGTATAATCATCCACAAGCTAAATGCAATGTATCACTATTAGCGAATAACAGGCTTAAGGTTGAGTTCAAAGAGCCTCAAATGAGCATTACCCCAGGCCAGGCAGTCGTGTTTTATGATAGAGATGTGGTCATTGGCGGCGCTACTATAGAGAAAAGAATATAAGCATGAAAGATATAATAAAAAAAATAGACAAACTAAAAAAACAGCGCGATGCAATTATATTAGTGCACAACTACCAGCTTCCGGAAGTGCAGGATATTGCAGATTACCGGGGCGATTCTCTTGAATTATCTCGTATTGCCGCTAAGACAGATGCAAAAGTAATAGTATTCTGCGGTGTACACTTTATGGCAGAAACTGCTTCTATTCTTAGCCCTAATAAGCTTGTGCTTATGCCTGACATAAAAGCAGGCTGCCCCATGGCAAATATGATAACGCCAAAGGCATTGATTGATTTAAAGTCAAAGCATCCGAAGGCCACAGTTGTTGGCTATGTAAATACTCCGGCAGCAGTTAAGGCAGAACTAGATTATGCCTGCACATCAACAAATGCCGTCAGTGTAATTAATCATCTTAAAGATAAGGAAGAGATTATCTTTGTTCCAGATAAATACCTGGCAGATTATGTTTCGCGCAAAACTGGCAAGGAATTGATTTCCTGGGATGGCTATTGCCCGACACACGTTAAGATTCATTCCAAAGACATAATAGAACAGAAAAAGCTTCATCCGAATGCAGTTGTAATTGTGCACCCGGAGTGCATACCCACTGTTATTGATTTGGCAGATGAGGCCCTCTCAACTAGCAGAATGGTTAAGTTCGTATCAGAATCAAAGGCAAAAGAATTTATAGTTGGAACAGAAGAAGGCCTTATATATAGGTTATCACAAGATAACCCAACCAAGAAATTCTATCTCGCAACAAAAAATGCAACCTGCCCCAATATGAAGCGCACCACAATAGAAAAAGTCCTCTGGTCCTTAGAAGAGCTCAAGGATGAGGTGCAAGTTCCAGACGACATTCGTAAGAAGGCCAAAAAGGCCATCGACCGCATGCTCGAAATTGTCTGAAACGAAATCTCCTCGTAAGTAATAAACCTTAAAGAACTTCAAAAATAAAAAGGCATTTCAAGTTAAATTCCGACGGGTAATAAAAAAAAGAAAGCGCTTACAATTTTAAAGCCATAGAGCTTGTTTTCAGTAAGATTGATGTGGTATACTTCAGTTAGAAGAGAAAACGCTTACAAAATTTGGGGAGGGTCTGAATTTGAAGAGCTTTTCCAGATATACCTAACTGGGAGTTCAAGAATTTAGCCGAGTGACGAAAGGGTCAATCGGCTTTTTTGTTATGTAGTTGAAAAAAATGGCGACACTCAAGATCACTTGCCGGTGATTAAAATTAGATACTAAAGTATCTAACTTCTCTTAAGGTCGCCTTATTATTTAAGAATAGCATATTTTATTAGAACTTTAAAGAGTATTCTTTAGATGCATAAAGATAATAAATGGTGGTCAGACGAGGGCATAGATTGGGTATGCATTTTTGGCAGGAATGTATCTA
>JBFZAD010000215.1:0-4490 GCA_041309125.1 Candidatus Omnitrophota bacterium | reverse complement strand
TAACTAAGGCCTTTTGGCTCTAAAAGCAATATAATATTCGAAAAAACAGCCTTTGTCAAGGAAAATAAGGGGGGACGTTTCACCCTTAGGGGACGGTTCTCCCGGGGGAGAAACGTCCCCTAAAGACGCAAAATGGGGTCAGACCCCATTTTGTAAAATCACTGATGAAATCCGATCTTTGGTTTTTTCGGTAGCGGCGGAGGAGTTAAAAGTTGCTTGATCGCTTCGAAAATCGCAGCTATATGTGCGTCCAACTCAGAAATCTTTATATCGTGACTCTTGTACTTAAGTTCAAGAGCCTCGATTTTTGCGCCAAGCTCTTTATGTGTCAGTAAAATCTCTCTTATTCGCACAAATGCTCTCATGATCGCTATATTAACCTGGATAGCCCGTTCAGAATTGAGTACGCTTGAGAGCATCGCCACTCCCTGTTCAGTAAACACATAGGGAAATTGATATGAAAACTTGAGCGCAGCGAGGTGGTCGCAATTTGCGACCACCTTATTTTTTTCTTCTTCATTTAGCTGAAACATGAAATCTAAAGGGAATCTAGATTTATTTCTTTTAACCTGTTCATTAAGCCTCTTCGTAGAGACACCATATAACCGCGCCAAATCTCTATCAAGCATCACCCTCTTACCGCGTATCAACAGAATCTTCGTTGCAACCACTTCTACCGGTATATCGTTCATGGCCACCTCCTTTCTACTCTTAATAGACGTATCAGGAGACTGAATCTAACAAAAAAGGGGACGCTTCTCCCTTAGGGGACGGTTCTCCCGGGGGAGAAACGTCCCCAAAAGACCCCAAAGAATTTTTGTTAGGTCTTGTGGTTTTCTACGTCTATTATTGTAGAAGGTTACAAGTTGAAAAGGAGGCAATATGAGAGCATTAATACCGCAAGAATCAATTGAACAGAAGATATACTTACTACGAACTCAGAAAGTCATGTTAGACAGCGACCTTGCAAAACTTTACGGCGTTGAAACAAAAGTTTTGAATCAGGCGGTTAAACGTAATCATAAACGCTTTCCGGCTGACTTCATGTTTTCCCTTACCCGTAAAGAAATACTGAGGATGTCACAAATTGTGACTTCCTTAAAATACTCAAAAAACATAAATGTATTTACAGAACAAGGCGTTGCCATGCTCTCAAGCGTATTGCGCAGTGAACGGGCGATCCTGGTAAATATTGCTATTATGCGAGCGTTTGTAAGGCTGCGTCGTGTCATAAGCGCCAATAAGGAACTCGCTGAGAAAGTCAATGATTTGGAGCGTAAAGTCCAGAGCCACGATAAAGACATTTTGCTGATATTCCAAGCTATCAACAAGCTTATGTTGCCTCTTGAAGAGCCTCTTAAAAGACGGATCGGCTTCCATCCTGATTGAAGTAAATGGGGTCAGACCCCAAATATTCTGACCCCGGTTTTAGGTTTTGTGCTATAATTATGGCAATGAATTCCCCGATACTGCAGTATATAATCTGGTTCTTAGTCACCGTTCTCTACTCTCCCATCTTCTTTCAGCTTTATCGCTCGCGCTGGGAGATGATTGATTACACCCACGCGTATTTTATCTTACCGGTTTCACTGTGGCTCATCTGGCGTAAACGCAAAACGCTCGCTACCCTTCTCTCTACCCCCACCTTTTTACAGAACGCCCTTAATCTCGCGCTCATCCTTATCAGCTTCCTGTTCTTTATCACCGGCTGGCGCCATGATTACCTGGCGCTTACCACGTTTTCCCTGATCACCCTATTATTCGGCCTGAACGGCTTCTTATACGGCTCAAAGGTTGTAAAGGCGCTTTCCTTCCCTTTCCTATATCTATTGCTGATGGTCCCTCCGCCTTTGGGGATCCTTGACAGCATCACCCTGCCCATGCGTAAGGGCATTTCAATCCTGACCGAAATGATCCTTAAGGGGCTGCATTATCCCATCACCAGAGACGGCCTGCTTCTTTCCATGGGCGGCCACGATATCTATATGGGCGCTCCCTGCAGCGGCTTTCGCTCGCTGATCACCATGATCGCTTTGGGGCTGGCGTACACCTACGTCATCAAAGGAAGCCTAAAGAAAAAGGCTCTCCTTTTTACCTCGGTGATCCCGCTTGCCTTGATAGGAAATTTACTGCGCGTGATGGGGATGTGCCTGGTGACTTTTTATTTCGGCGATACCATAGGCCAGCACTTCCACGATATCAGCGGCTACGCGATATTCGCGCTTTTGATCCTTGGCCTCATCGGCCTTGAGAGCTTTCTTGAAAGAGTGATGAAATGAACAAGTCCTTAATGAAACCGGTCTCACTTATCGTATTATTGCTTGGCGTTATCTTTATAAGTTTCGCCCTGCCCAAGCCAAAATACCAGAGCCCGGATATCCTTTCTAAATTAGACATACCCGCCCGCTTCTCTTATTGGCAGAGTCAGGATGTAAGCGGTGATTTTAACGTCAATGACCTGCGTTACAATTTCATCAGCAAGATCTTTGCCAGGATATACGCAAACAAATATGGCGAGCGCCTGCTCTTTCTTATCCTTGATGCGGGCAATTTCCATAACCCTAAAGTCTGTTACGGCGCCTCAGGATATAAGTCAACTGACCTTCCCTCGCAGACGTTCAAAGCGGGAAACCGCACCTTTAAAGGCCAGGCGGTTTTCTTTGAGAAGCCTACCGAAAGCACCGTGATCGTATATTGGATCTGTATAGACAAGAAAATAGTCAATTGGACCGGCCAGAAACTGCTTGAGCTGTGGTATTCTCTCTTCAACAAAGAAAAGGTCGGGCTGATGGTAAGAATGGATATTCCCGCAACGCCCAAGACGATCGACAGCGCCTTAAAACTATCGCAGGAATTCATTTCCCAAATATCCTCTCAAATTCCTCCCCAGCAAGCTGAGTATCTATTCGGAAAATAGGCCCAATCTTTGATTTGTGATTTAGAGTTTAAGTGGTATAATTTGAACTATGAATTTACGAAACATCGCCATAGTTTTGGTACTGCTTGGAGCCGTTATCACTCCGGTTGCCGCCAATAGCGGCAGCAATGACGAATGGTACCCCTTTGTCATACCCGAAAAACTCGACCCCAACTCCCCTGCCAATATCGGTAAGCTCGTATTAGATGCTCCTGCCGGCAAGCACGGCTTCTGCAAAGTCAAAGACGGCCACTTCTATTTTGAGGACGGCACCCGCGCTAAATTCTGGGGAACTAACCTTGCTATGTCGGCTTGTTTTCCTACTCATAAACAGGCTGAAATGCTCGCTGACCGTCTTGCTTTCTTTGGATTTAACGCTGTAAGGCTCCATCATATGGATTATGGTTTTGAACCAGTAGGTATTTTTAAGGATGTTGCCCCTGCCTATAAAGACCCTCAAAAGAAGAAAACCGGCGTATTAAGCGAGAAACAACTGGAGCGATTGGATTATTTGATCTATCAACTAAAACTGCGCGGAATTTATGTTGATATGAACCTGTTAGTCTCAAGACATTTTACTGAAGCCGATGGGGTTAAGGATGCTGAAAAGCTCGGCATGGCAGCTAAAGGAGCCTCTTTATTTGACCGTCAACTTATAGAGTTACAAAAGAAGTACGCTAAAGATCTCTTAACTCATTACAACCCCTACACGAAGTTGCGCTACTGTGACGATCCGACAATTGCACTTGTTGAAATAACCAATGAGAATACCCTTGAAGGAAAAATAGATTCTCTCCCTGCATACTATAAGGGGCAACTCAACCGGATCTTAAATGTTTGGTATAAGAGTAATCCTTTTGCCTCTCAAAGAGAATTCGCAATTCATATAGAACAGCAATATTTTAATGAAATGACAGCGTTTCTTAAAAACGATCTGTCCGTTAAAGTCCCCCTTGCCGGTAGCCAATATCCTTCTCTTCAAGCCCTCACATCTTGTGATTTTATTGATAAGCACGCCTATTGGGATCATCCTAAATTTCCTAATAAACCATGGGATATGAATGATTTTAGAATCCATAACAAATCACTTCTCGCTGATCCGCAGTTGGGATTTATCAACCAGCTAATCGAAACCGGCAAGCAAGTAAAGGGCCTTGGTAAGCCATACGCGATCACCGAGTGGAACCATTGTTATCCAAATCAATATGCCTACGAAACCCCTGTCTTATTGGCCGGAAAAGCGCTAGAAAATGATTGGGACGCTTTGTTTCAATTTGCTTTTAGTCATGGTTGGCAAAACGAGCCTGTTTTAGATAGCATCCAAAGCTTCTTTGACATTATGCCAAACAGCCAGCAATTAATACTTTGCAGTTTTGGGAGCTATTTATTTCTTAAGGAAGGGAAGATTGATGCAACCATTAATTCGAAGGAAGCGCGCATTAATTCTGAATTCTTGAAAGTTACGATAGACTCAAGCCCCTCGCAGGAAAGCGTTACAATTGTTTTTAATCTGCAAGGAAAGAATTTTACTTATAACATCGGAATGATTAAAAATCGCAATAGCGGTTGGCAA
>JBFZAD010000214.1:0-2569 GCA_041309125.1 Candidatus Omnitrophota bacterium | reverse complement strand
TGCCTTTGCGCCTTTGTGGCATTTCATTTTCTGCCACCAGGGCACTAAGACACTAAGTATCATAAAGTTTATAAGAATATAAATATCTCAACTCTTAATTCGTATTTCTAATTATCCTTTATACAAACCTAAGTTAAATTTTTGTGATTTCATAAACCCTGTGATCAGCCTCCCTTTCTGCCATATTGTCTGCCTTATTTTCATATATTCGGTCATTGTGTCATGTTTTATATTTTGGAACAGAAGTTGAAATATGAAGGGTGTAAACAAAGAAAATATGTTAAACTTAAAAATAAAGGAGGACAAAGCCATGTTACCAACAATTACAAGAAGAAGCTACAGCCCGTTTTTGTCAAATCTTTTTGACGATGATTTTTTCCCGTCATTATCCAACAGGACAAGCTCAATGCCAGCAGTAAATATCAGGGAAAGTGAGAAGGATTTCACCCTGGAGCTTGCAGTGCCCGGAATGGATAAAAAAGATCTGAAGATTGATATAAATGAGGATGTACTGACCATCTCATCGGAAACCAAAAATGAGGTTGAAGAGAACCAGGATGGATATAAGAGAAAAGAGTTCAGTTACTCATCTTTCTGCAGGAGCTTTTATCTGCCTGATAATGTGAACAGGGAAAAGATTGGGGCATCCTACAAAGACGGGATACTGAGCGTTGAACTGCCAAAGATGGAAGAAGACAGAAGCAAGATCACAAGGCAGATCAAAATATCATAATTCAGGATTAGAGAATAATGGGTGGAGGCTGAGAGATCAGCCTCCTTCTTTTTGTGATTTGTGACAATTAGTACGGTAAAAGTTTAGGCTCTGTATTCTAAGATAAAAACAAATATTTAAAAAGATTTTTGAGTTTTTATGACTCAAAAATCTCTTTATTCACTTTTTTAACCCACTATGCTGCATATCTATGTAATGATATATAAGGAGTTTTTCTTTTAACTACCGCAAATACTCTTGATAATAGTTTGTTTCTTACTGCATTGATTGTATTCATCTTGTGTTTGCCAGATTCAGTTCGCCGAGTGAAGTATATTTTCATTTCAGGATCGCAACGTATTGAAGAGACAGCACAAGAACTTAAGAGCGACTTTAGCTTTTTATTAGCCAGGGGGCTTACTTTATTCCTTCCCTTGATACTTGTACCGGAGGTGTAAGGGAATGGTGCAACACCAGCATAACTGGCTAATTTTCTGTAATCATTAAACCGCAAAAAGTTATTAGTAACAATAATTAGCAATAAAGCAGTTTGCCTACCTATTCCGGTAATACTGGTAATAAGCTTAAAATTATCCATTATTTCAGGATTTTCTTCGAGAACGATATCCACTGCCTTCTCGATGTTTTCTATTTGTTTATTAAGCTCTTTAATCAATTTTTGCGGGATAGAAAAAAGCAACTTGTTTTTTGACTCCTTAATAAAATTAGCCTGATCTTTCAATGTGCTCAAAAATTCTGAGCGTTGTTTTACAAGTTTCTCCCTGAGAGAAAGCAACTGACGGATTTTATCTATGCTTTTATCTGGAGCTTCAGAAATAGTGACTTCATCTCGTCTTCTGTAAGCATACTGTGCTATCTTTTTAGCATCGATCTGGTCATTCTTACCTCGTTGTATACCCAGAGATCTCTTTATCTCAAGACCTGGTACAAGAATGTAGTTTAATTTCATTTCTGTCATAAATTGGGCAAGAGTAAAAGAGTAAATGCCAGTATGCTCAAAGCAAAACAAAATATTTTCTATTGAACAATCGGTACTTTTTTTAGCCCATGACAAAAGCTTCAGATGTCCATGCTTTGTGTTTGGTACTTGAATTAAAAATTGCTGACCGTGAATGCAGGCATCAAGAGTAAGTTTACTTACATCAATTCCAATAGTTTCTGTAAATTTCATAACTTTGATTTTAAGTTTGTACTTTAAATAGTCGCGGTACCAAAACCTTTATTAGGCCTCAATGCCTATAATTCTAATTGGATCTTGCAACTATCAAAGAATGGGGTCTAATACAGAGCCTAGGGCGTTATCCCTAGAAAGAGCCTTAGTTCACCCCATTCTTTTTCATAAAGTTACCCATAATAAATTCTTAAGTGCTAATCTAAAGGAAAGAGCCAGATATGAATAACCCCTGGTGCAACCAGGGGTTGATAACCACCACACATTCCAGCTCTGAAGGAGCTGAATATCTCAATTATGGAAAATACTTTTCTTCTGATATTATTCCGTAGTCCAGGAGAAGTTTCCTATACTCTTCCTCAAATGAAGTTCTTTGATAATGCATTATTGTGTCTGATTGTTGAAAGGCTGCCTTTGGTCCTGAGAGAAGACTGAATTTCTCATTTATTAAATCAAATCACATTAAGCCCTTTCAGGCATAGGCGTAAACTTAAGGAGTCTGAGAAAGGGTTTACGGGGAGGATATATAATAGGCAAACGGATTTTTTATTGAAAAATAATTCGATCTTAGGTTTCCCCCCGCCGGGGCGGGGGGTGGCCACAGCACAATGATAGCCAAAGTATTGCAAAGGTTGATTGCGGCCGGGGTGGTTGATTAGTTTATC
>JBFZAD010000213.1:0-8036 GCA_041309125.1 Candidatus Omnitrophota bacterium | reverse complement strand
TTGCCCGACTGAGGTTCATCCATGCTTTGATCATCCATCTTGATATCACCATAATCCCCCATCCAACCTGACGGAACATAGTGGTTATCCTTGGCAATCTTATCGGTGTAAATATTAAATGCAGCCAACTCTTTTGTCTCTTGTGCATAAGAATAACCAAGTGCACTAAGACAAATTAAAAAACTTACAACAGCTAATAACAACTTTTTCATCTTTCTCCTCCTCTTTGTTTAAAAATTTCCCTGATCGTTACATCACTCACACAATTATCTCTAAGTAGTAACACACCCCCCTTCCACTCTATCTCCATTCTTTTTGATAGTAATAATATGCCTTTCTTAAAATCCTTAAAAATGGCGACTTGCTTCCATCTCCCTGACCACTCATACCAAGCCATTCTTCTCGCATAAATCCATCCGGAAATGGTCCTCCAAATAGTTTTTTTGTATCATGCACTGAAGGTTCGTAGGCCTTCCACCATTCATCCAGCCATTCAAATATAACCGCGCCAACAGAATTACCTGCACCTTCATTACCGGCCATATTATAAACTACATCCTCCCAGCAACCCTGATGGTAATCTTTTTTCAGGGCCTCTGCTTCATCTAAAGTTACGCCCTCTGCAAATGCAGGACAGCCAAATTCAGTTATAAATACAGGCTTATCTGCCTCATCCTTAACAGCCTCCCAAAGATTTCCAAAACCAATATCGCCTCTATAGGCATTGGTTCCAAAGAGATCTACATCAGGAGAAAATTTCCCAAATCTATCTAAAAACAAAACATCTCCACTACAAATCGCAACGGGATGCTCCTTATCAATAGCCTTAATGGCTAATGCTACCTCATTAGCAAATTTAAAAAAGCTCTCTGGGTCCTTGTTGGCATTGCATGCAACACCGTATACATTTTCATTCCCTAAAAGCCAGAAAAGAATGTATGGCTCATCCTTAAACTCCATAACCATCTTAGTAACTGACTCGAGCATATTCTTCCTATGCTCTGGATTATTATAATCAGTGCCTGGATCCCACGGCGCACCAGAGCCCAGCGCATACTTACCTAGAAAATCTCCCAAAATCACACGAATTCCATAATTCTTGTACAGATCTCTTAAGATCTCCTTATTGACCTCGTGCGGTTGATGATATAATCTAATAGTATTAATACCCATATCCTTCATTAATTTAAAATCGCCTACGCTTGGTTCATTCTTGTCTTGGATATTATTTTTATTTACATCAACAAAGCTATCATAGGGACCGTCAATCTTTCCATTAGCATTAAAATCTTCATACATCCAATTACCCAAAGTGCCTTCATCGGGAGATTGACCAACCTTGGTGGGCGAATATGTTACGCCTTTTATTACATATGGCCTGTTATCAACAATAAGCTGCCAATTGCCATTTTTGCACTGAGCTAAATTAACCTTTCCGCTTCCTATTGTCCTCTTAATGCCTGCACCATTACATATATCATGCTTATTTATAAATTTCTTTATATCCTTGATTATCTTTTTGGTTTTCTGAACCTTTACGAATTTACCAGGAGAAACAACCGCCTTATCATTGCTGACATCATTATCATAGCCATTTATAATTGAAATCTTTGCATCCTTTAGCTCATAACCTAATTCAGGGTGCCTACGCAGTAAATATTTAATTTTACTTATGGCTGCCGAGCCTATGTACCATGGTGTATGCCAATAAGTCCAACCATATGTTCCCGGAAAATGAACAACTATAGCATAATATGCCTTTAATGCATGCTTTATCAAGCCTGATTTTTCCAAGATGAGAGCAGTATAATAAAGCCTCACTCCAGTCGGCTCAGGCGCAGTTGCCCACTTAAAGAATGCTGCCTGCAGGTCCTTTGTATGTACAAAATCCCAGTGGCTTCCATCCAGCCTTTTATTTTTACAGAACTCTTTGAATTCGGGATTCCAGCGGATACTTGTTGTATTCGGATATATCCCTTCACCGGCTGCCAAAGAAAGGCCTGATTGATCCTCCACAATATATTTATAATTTTCTGTACCAACCCCTTCAAATTTGCCATATTTTAAATAGTTCACAACATCTTCTGTTCCTACGTCTTTAAGAACTATTTTTGATTGAATAACTTCTTTCCTGGCTTCTTCCTTTTTCTCTTCTTTCTTTTCAGTTGCTCCTTCAATTATCTTTTTTATCTTGTCTATACTCTCTTTGCTGACCTTTGCAACTGACCAATACCATCCTCTTGGATCCCATGCAAGCGCAAATGGGTATTTGTCAATTGCCTCTTGGAATTTCTCAATTGCCTCATTGTATTTTTCCTGGCGCATATATGCTTCTGCCTGGATAAACATACATGTTGCAACTTCAGTCATTACTAAATAAAGGTCTGCCTCTGATTCCTTTGGCATTGCCTTCAACCCTGCAGCAATTCTATCAGCCTCTTCTTTATATAGATTGATACACTTATTTGTAATCTCAAATACCTTTTGATAGTCCTTTTTACCTTGCGCATCCCAAGCCTGTCGCACCAATTCCTTAGCCGAAGGCACTTCTTCTTGCACCACTGGCTTTTCCTCCTGCGGAGCCTGAGTTACCTCTTGCGCAAACAAAATAGAACTAAATGCTAAAACAATAATTAAAGAATAGCTAAACAACTTCCCATATCCTTGGGCCTGAAGCCTGAGGCCTGAAGCCTGTAGCCTGTTTTGACTGTTTTTCATCCGACTGTCGCTCCTGCGGTTAACCCCTTTATAAACTGCTTCTGCATCCTAATATACAAAAGCACAATGGGTAATGCTGCTACTGTTAAAGCAGACATAATTAATGTATGCTGCGTAACCATCTTACTTGAAAATTCCATTAAGCCAACCTGTAATGGCATGAAAGAATAATTAGTAAACATAAGTGATGCCAGGACAAACTCATTCCAAACTGTCAGGGCATTAAATATTATTACAACGGCCAGTGCCGGCGCAACTAAAGGTAGCCCTACATTCCACCAGATCTGCAATTTATTACATCCATCAATGCGTGCTGCATCTTCTAAATCTCGAGGCAATTGATCAAAGAATGTCTTCAGAAGATAAATACTTAATGAAAGACCCATATTGGTCATAGCGAGTAAATAACCTACGCGATTTACAAGATGGAATTTATTCAATAGCACATATACAGGCACAAAGCCGGCTGGCAAAGGTATCATCATGGCAGTAAGGAACAGATAGAATATAAAACTTTTTCCTGGAAAATCCAACCTAGAAAAAGAATAAGCAGCCAGCGAAGAAATCATAACAATAAATAAAACCGTAATAAATGTATACATTACACTATTCAAGAAATATTTCCAGAAGCTTTCTTTTACAATAACAGTCTTATAATTTTCAAAATTCAGCCTTGCTGCCGGATTAATGCCATAATCCTTGTCAAATTCTGCCTGCGTCTTAAAAGATACATTTATCATCCAGAAAAATGGCAAAATACAACTTAAAGCAACACTCATCAAGAATGTATGCAAAATAATTAAGATGATTACTTTTTTAGCGCGATAATACACCGTATTTATTCCTCACTAATTTAGAGACAAAAAACATTGTAAATGATACAGTTACAAGTATAATTCCTAGAATCAATCCCTCGGCGCAAGCTAGGCCTGCCAAGTTGCCGCGCACATGGAAAAATATATACATTACAGGTACAGTAGTAAGGCCTCCTGCGCCACCAGTCAAAGCAAGTATCATTGCGAATGTCTGCATAGTGCCTAAAATTGTCAAAACCAATATTAATGTAATAACAGGCATAAGCAAGGGTACGGTTACCTTTGTAAAAGACTGCCACGCATTTGCGCCATCAATTCTAGCTGCTTCATACAGTTGTTCCGGTATACTCTGTAACCCTGCCAAAAATATAACAAATGCCCAACCAAAGCCCTTCCAACAATGGACTATAGCTGTTACAATACGAACCCTATCTTCTCCCAGCCAATTCTGACTAAATGCTCCAAGCCCAATGTTTGACAAGAGATTATTCAATACATCTCTGCCGGCAGGTTCCGTACTCAATAAAAGCTTCATCAAGATTCCTATAATAATCTCTGATAATACAGGCAGGATAAAAAATACAACCCTGTAGAATTTATTGCACCTTATTACCTTATCAACTGCCATTGCAAGCATAAATGCCAGCACATTCTGGAATGTCAATGCCCATAGGGTAACAAATCCGCCATTATATAGGCACTTCCCCCACATTGGGTCGCTAAAGATTTCCCTAAAATTAGCAAAGCCGACAAATCTTGCAGGAGATATAAGATCATATTCCTGGAAACTTAAAATAAAAGTATAGATAAATGGATATATCCAGAATATGGAAAAAATGAGTACTGCCGGTGCAACAAAAGAGAAATTTATCGCCTTGTCTTTAACGCTTGAATAGTTCATTTCTTAGATAATCTATCCTTGGTATTCTGAACTTCCTGCGCAACATCCTTGGGCTGTTTGATACCCATTACAATCTGCTGCAGGCCGCTGTCAAAAACTTCGATTACGCGCGAATCCTCATTCTTAGGCCATATATTTGGATGAGTTAAGTTGAATAAATCAGCTATTAATACACTAAGCTTTGGCGGTAATTCTGCCTCGCATCCCTTTATCGCTGGCAGGTTATTTGTCTCTTTTATTAGAACAATCTGCTGTTCTTTCTGTGTAAGCCACTTTAAGAATTTTACCGCCTCTTCTTTGTTGGCTGATTTTGCATGAATCATAAATGACGAACCAGCACCTCCCCATATCTTAGCTGGGAATTTGCTGGATGCAGTGGGCAAAGAAAAGAAAGAATAATCCAAACCAGGGTTAAGCTGATTATACACATTAACTGCCCAGCTGCCATTGAATGAAAAAGCTGCCTTACCCCTGCTAAAGGCATCTTCTGACTCCTTATTATTAAGAGAGGCGATATTTGAGACAAATATTGAAGAATCTTTTAGCTTTGAGAATATATTAAATACCTCTATCCAATCCGGGTCTGTATAACTAACTTCACCCTTGATAGTCCTTACAAATTTATCCTCGCCCATAATATTAATTGCCCATTCTGTTGCCAAGGCATGCAAAAGCCAACCTTCTCCAAAGCCACAAACAAATCCATCTTTGCCGGTTTTCTCTTTTGCCTTCTTTGCATAATCTATAAATTCATCCAAAGTCTTTGGAGAGTTATCCGGGTTTAGACCAGCCTCTTGTAAAATTGATTTATTGTATACAAACTGCATAACCGTAGTATCGATAGGTGCTGCGTAAATACCAGGCATAACGTCATAGCTATTTGCTGGCTCAAATATATTTACCGCCAGAGTCTGTGGATAAAAACTCTCCTGCCACCTATTATTATCCTGTTGCATATAGGAGGTTAAATCTAAGATATGGCCTGCCTTTACAAAAGAGCCAAGTGTTTTTTTCTCACCTAAGATTCCAAATATATCAGGAAGGTTTCCTGCACGCGCAGCAGCAATTACTTTTTGAGAGAATATATCAGGTGGGAAAAACAACATAAACTCAACATCTACTCCGGTCTGTGCCTTATATTTTTTTGCAAGCTCATTAAATGTATCTTTTCTATCCGTCATCCAATGCCATATTGTAATCTTCTTGGAGACTTGCTTAGCTTGCGGGTTTGAAGCGGCTTGTTGTGGAGCCGGACAACAACCCAAAATTGACACAGTTATAATAATTCCTATTATAATTACTGCAAAAAACATATTTTTTGTTCGAAACATTTCTCTCTCCGTTTCTTATTTTTTAACCCATTAAAACATTGACCTTATGCACCTTTCCATCATGAACAGGCCTAATTATATTACCCTTAATTACCTTTCCGTCAACTAAAATCTTTTTGACTCCCTTGCTCTTTCCTTTTGGGTTTAATACCTCAATATCATATATTGCATCCCTAAATGGCCTTCTGACGGAAAACTTTTTCCAACCCTTAGGTACGCAAGGATCAATTTTAAGCCCTGAATAATCACGCCTTGCACCTAAAAGCCATTCAGTTGCAGCCATAAAATTCCATCCGGCATTACCGGTAATCCAGGTGAACGCACCTTCTCCGTATCTATAAGGATGTTCTGGTCCAATCAAATATTCTGCATAGACATATGGCTCTGTCTTATAAAGTTCATAATCAGGCTGCTTATTAGGCATAATCTTACACATTGCATCATACGCATCATTGGCAAAGCCTGCCATAAGATAGGCAACTGCCATAAATGTCGATGCATGACAAAACACTGCTGCATTTTCTTTGGTGCCTTCTGAAAACATGCTGATTCTGCCTAATTTTAGATTCCAGTGGCTATATGCAGGCCAGAACAGTGCTAGGCCGTGTTTGCCGTCTAAATATTTTTCAGCTGCATCTCTAATCTTTTTAATCTTTTTATTGTCGGCAACGCCGGAAAGTATTGCCCATGACTGCGGGTTAATATAAATCTTGCCCTCTACATCTGTTCTATTGCCATAAACAGTGCCATCATCTGTGAACCCGCGCACATACCAGGAGCCATTCCAGCAGTGTTTATTAATCCTCTTCGTCATTATATCGGCCTTTTTCAAGAAATCCTTGGCCTTGTCCTTTTTATCTAAAAGCTGGGCTAATTCTGCTAATATTTTTAGAGAGCGCACAAGTGCCATTGCAAGCCAAACGCTCTGCCCTTTTAATTTGATGCCTGCTGCATCTATTGCATCGTTCCAGTCTGCATGGCCAATCAAAGGAAGGCCCTTGTCTCCAGCATCATTAAAACAATAATTTAAATTTTTCTCTAAATGTTCAAATAAGGTTCCCTTGCCGTCTTCAATTGAACCCTTTTTCCAATTCGGGTCAACTGTCCAGCCATTACGCCACATATCCTTTAGATATGGCATTTCTTCTAACAGGATATGCTTATCTCCGGTCTCTTTTATATAGGAAGCAACTGTATATGTAAGCCAGACCTGATGGTCTTTGTTGGGCCTGTGCCTTGCAGGGCCTGTTGTCGTAGACCAACCGCCTGCAGAGGTACCTTCTCTTCTTATAAGAGAAGCTAACTTGTGAATCCTCTTTCTCGTGAGCTTGTGATTAATAGAACATATGGCTTCTGAATCTTGGGCTGAATCTCTATAGCCTCTTCCTCCGGAGCCTTCATGGAAAAATGACGGAGAACGAGACCATATGTTGCAGATATATATCTGATATTTCAGCCAGATATTTACCATCAGATCAAATTCTTTATCAGGCGTCTTAACAGCTATATTGTCAACTATCTTTTCTCTCCAGAATTCTTTTGTCTTTGCAAATTCTTTTTTCGCATGCTCAATGTTTAAAAATTTATCTAAATAATTTTTTGTTACTAATTCAGCATTTTCATTTTGGCCAAGCGCTACAACAAATTCCTTAGTCTGACCCTTAGCCAATTCCAAAGGAATACGAAAGCATCCAATACCGTCTTCTCCGGAGCATAATTTCGAGCCCCTGAAATCCCTAAAAATGCCTTCTGGCTTTTCTTCTGTATTATAGCGCCCTAGAAAATCACTCTTTTGTGTAGCAGCATCAATAACTTTTGCGCTTGTTGCAAAAAAATCTATTCCCTTAAAAGGCTTAATTCCCATATCCTGCCACCAGGCAGTCTTCTTGGCAAGGACAGCCTGTGTCTTTTCATCAAACCAGACGCGATTGTAAAGATTCATGATATTGCGGTATCGCAATTCTTGGTGATAATCGCCTAACAGCCATTCAATATATGGGTAGACTCCTAACTTACGCTTGAGCTTAGTATTATTTGTAATCTTGACGAGCCAAAGCTCCAATGTCTTATCGTCATCACAAGGGACAAAGTAGGTAATTTCGCTCAATATCCCGTCGTGCTCCTGTTCAATTATTGTATATCCCAGGCCGTGTCTGCATTTATAAGATTTATAGTGCGCTCTTATTGGTTGATATGTCAAAGACCAGACTCTTTTAGTATCTAGATCTTTAGCATAGATAAACCTTCCGGGCCTATCAAGCATATAATGTT
>JBFZAD010000212.1:0-6454 GCA_041309125.1 Candidatus Omnitrophota bacterium | reverse complement strand
GATACTGTGCAAATTTTATTGGCAGGTCCTCTGCCTGGTACAGAATTGAGAGCGAGGCTTTTAAAGCAAAACAGGGTTTATCCACTTCAATATGTTGGCTGGGAATATTATGATGGTAATTTCCCTCTTTTTGAGCCTGATGAGCCTATGACCTCTGAAGAGATGCAAAATTCCGTTAGGAAAATTATGGGCAAGTTCTATCAGTTTAAATATATGTTTATGATAGGATTGAATATTTTTTCATTTCCTGCCATGGTTTTCTTTTTGCATAATATTAGATCAGGATGGAGAAGATGGTACAGGCCTTGGCGTAATGACCTGAACCGTTTTGGCGGATGGATTATTATGAGGCGATGGGCTTCGAATTTTAAAAAAGATACTTTTCTTGAAAGATTACATAAGGCAAAAGAGAGTCTAAAAGTAAAAAGGGCAGATTAGAGTAGCTAAATGTGACTTTGTGACCTGGCGGCCGCAAGGGAGAGAGCATGAACGTACTGAATGATATTCGTATAACGATACTAAAATGGAACTGTGGGAATGGTTATTGAAGCCCTTGACCTTGCAATCTGGAATCTTTTCTTAATGAAACCGCTTTCGGAAATCACTTACAAAGTATTGCTTTTATAAGAAATATAGTGTACAATAGAATTGTCAGTAGGAAAAATTTAAATAGGTATTTGGCTGATTAAGGGTCAGCAAGTACTTTATTAGTACGAAAATAGCCAAATTCCCGCAAGAAATTGGGAGTTTGGTTTTTTATTTGTTATTAGATAAACAAAACTAAAAAAGGAGGGCATAATGCATAGGAATAGGTTGCTAATCGAAGGCGTTATAGTCGCTTGTTTGTTGTTATGTAAAGGTATGGTTTCGGCGGAACAAAAGGTATACGAAGGGAAAAATAATAATTTCAGTTTTACAAAAGTTAAGAATGATGATAATTCAGTGACATTCCATCGTGATTTTGATAGTAAAAGGTTCAGCTTTGAAACAGACATAACAATAGGAGGCGGAAAGGGAATAAGTGTACGCAGAAGCCAAGAAATATATGGTAAGGATGGTGCTTATATTGCTAAGGGTAAATATTTCTCTCTCAGTAAAGGAAATGGTCTTAGTGTAAATAGGGAGGTACTTGTGCGTGGTAAAGATAATGCTGAAGGAGGCTTTAAAACCTTTGACTTGAATAGACAGTTGATCTTCAGTAAGGATAGGGGCTTGGAGTTTGGCAAATATATAGTCAAGGTCAATGTCAAACCAGAAGGTGAATATCCAGTGCAATCAGTCATTGAAAACTCCGTTAGAAGGTCATTTAAGTTAGGAGATGGATACAAAAGAGTTATAGCCAGAATATATGCGCCAGGAGATGGTACCTTGACAGGAATCAGGGATACTCTGACATATAAATTCGGCGAAGGCTTCAATCATACTTTAGAGCCTTTTGAATAAGATCCTGGAAACTGAACATTGTAATAAATATCAGTTCTATCGGCGGTTTTATTAATAAGATTTAGACAGGAGTTCTAAGGTAGCTCTTTGAAGGAAGGCTCAACATGCAAACCCTCTGTAACAAAAATATGTTGCAGGGGGTTTTTGTTTGGGGTAGAATACACTCGTTATTATTAAATCCTGGAGAGAATGACTAAAATATCTATAATAAAACCCAGCTTAAGGCTAGGAGACTTTTTCTTATTTATTGAAAGCTATATCTTTCCTTTTGTTTTTTCCTATTTTATTTTTGATCATATTCAGTTGTTATATGATTTTCGAATTAGAACCACGCAGAGTTTAACTGTATTGATGTCGGGCGCTTATGATTTAAATAACTTAATAAATATTGCAGGTGCCTTACGTAATCTTCTTCTTATATCATTCAACGTTTTGATTGTTTGGGGGCTGATTATTAGAAAGAAGCTTTGCGGTAGGCCTGAAAGTTTTTCTGACATCTTTTACCCGTTTATCGGCACATTCTTTTTTTTATTCTATAATCTAGTAAAATATTTTCCGCAAAGATGGAATTTCTATTTTATTCCAAACGAATGGATTTTATTTTTTGTATTATTTGGATATATAATTGCAAATATTGGAATCATTATATCGGTTTTTGCCACATATAATTTAAGAGATTCATTTTCAATCTTTGTTGAAGTGCGACAAGTTATCAATAAGGGATTATACAAATATGTAAGACACCCAATATATTGTGGCTACTTGATATTTTCTTTAGGTTTCTTTTTGTCTAATCCAAGATTTTATTACTTAATACTTACTTCGTTTTTTATTTTGATTACGATAAAGAGGGGAAGGCTGGAAGAGCAAAAGATAGCTAGCGTATCGGATGAATATAGAAGCTATATGCGAAATACACCTTTTATTTTCCCTGCAAGATTCAAAAAAGTTAAAGATGGTACAATTTCTAAATAAGCTATTTGCTATGATTTTTTATCAGTGATAATGGGTGGGCGAGGATTAAGTACTGCTTCCAGATAAGTCTTTGAAATTTATAGAGCTCTGACAGAATTGCCCACGCAAGAAAATACCGTTTGCTAATAGGCTTTTTGTAAGTAAAGAGTTTCAGAGCAATTGACCTTAAGGGACACTTCCTGCGTAATGTCATGCATTAAAAAAGAATAGAGGGAAACGGTCCTTGATATCCTTGATACCTTGATATCTTACTTCGGTGGTTTTATTAATGAGATTTAGACTGGAGTTTTAAAGTAGTTCTGTGAAGGTAGGCTTAATATGCAAACCCTTTGTAACAAAATATGTTGCAGGGGGTTTTTGTTTGGGGTAGAATACACTCGTTATTATTAAATCCTGGATAGAATAGCCTTAGTAGCCTTAGAGACGCTTTCCAATGTGTTCAGGAAGTTGTCCCTGGAATTGTTCGAGAGAGTGTACCTTTTTGTAGGATAGCTAAGAAAGGATAATCTATGTTAGAAAAGTTAGTTTCATTTGCACTGAGAAGGCCAAAGCTTGTTTTTGCTATTACCGGTCTTGTAACATTAATTTCTTTAGCAGCTTTTATAAGGATCAAGGTAGATACCGATCCTGAAAATATGCTGCCGGAAGATGAATCCGTAAGGGTATTTAATCATGAAGTTAAAAAAGAATTTGCACTATATGATTATATTGTGCTTGGTGTAGTTAATGAGAAAGATAATGAGGGCGTGTTTAACCCTGCGACACTTGAAAAATTATATAATATAACCAATGAGATAAAGAAGATCGAAGGTGTTATTGCTTATGAGATTATGAGCCTGGCTAATAAAGATGATATTGAACAGTCTGGGCCTGGCTCTATTAGTTTTCAGTGGTTGATGGGTAAGCCTCCTTATAGCGAAAAGGAGTCCTCCCGCATAAAGGATAGGGCGCTTTTAAACCCGCTTTTCTATGATACGCTTATCTCACGGGATGGCAAGGCCGTGTGTGTGTACGTGCCTATTAAAGAAAAGAAACTTAGCTACCGCATCTCCAGAGAGATTCAGAAAGTCACAGCCAAATTTCCCGGAGATGAAGATTATTATCTTACGGGCCTTCCTTTGGCTGAAGATGCATTTGGCGTTGAGATGTTCTGGCAGATGGGAATTTCTGCACCTCTTGCAGTCTTGGTTATTTTTTTATTGATGCTATGGTTCTTTAAACACGTTGCGATAGTGTTAATGCCTATTGTAATGGCAATAATATGCGTTATTATCACTATGGGGGCTATGGTTGGGTTGGGGTTTCCGATACATATCATGAGCTCTATGATACCGATATTCCTGTTGCCGATATCCGTGCTTGATTCCATACATATACTAAGTGAATTCTTTGAAAAATATCCTCAGCTTAAAGATAAAAATAAGACGATTAAATATGTATTAAACGATCTTTATAGGCCAAATCTTTTTACATCGCTCACCACCGTTGCCGGATTCTTTTCGCTTTCTTTTACGCCTATTCCTCCTGTGCAGGTGTTTGGAATTGCAGTTGCATTTGGCGTTTCTATTGCGTGGGTATTAACCGTATTGTTGATACCTGCGTATATAGCGCTATTAAACGAAAAGAAGATGCATGGATTTGGCGCAACCAGTGAACATGCAAATAGTTTCTTAAGCCGTTTACTTGCCAGGTGGGGCTCTTTCACCATAAGGCGCTGGAGGCATGTTATTATCCTGGGGATTGTCGTTATCATAGCTGCCATTTATGGAATTACTCATATTGAGATTAATGACAATCCGACAAAATGGTTTAATAAGAAGCATCCAATACGAGTTGCAGACGTTATTTTAAACAGACACTTTGGCGGGACTTACAGCGCATATCTTGTGCTTGAGGCAAATGATAAATCAAAAGAGATATTCCAGGAGCCGAGGATGCTTGAGTATGTTGAGAAATTACAGAATTATCTGCAGGAGGCCGGCTATGTCGGCAAATCTACTTCACTGGCAGATATTACTAAAAAAGTTTACTATGAGTTACTTGGTGGAGATAAAAAAAATAATGTTATACCTTTTACAAAACAGGCAGTTGCGCAGTCTCTTTTCTCTTTTGAGAATTCTCATAAGCCGGATGATCTTTGGCATTTTGTAAATCCGGATTATTCAAAGCTCAACCTGTGGCTTCAGCTTACCTCGGGAGATAACAAAGATATGGAGGTTGTGGTCAAGCAAGTGGATGGGTTTTTTAATATGAATAAGGCGCCATACGAAATTTCTCATCACTGGGCAGGATTAACCTATATCAATATGATATGGCAGGATAAGATGGTAGTGGGGATGCTGGTTAATTTTCTGGGGAGTTTCTTTATAGTTTTGTGGATGATGGTTGTGCTTTTTAAGTCTCCAATCACGGGGCTTATTTCAATGATTCCTCTTTCTGTGACTATTTTGGTTATTTACGGCTCGCTGGGCTTTACCGGAAAAGAATATGATATGCCCGTTGCGGTTCTTTCAGCTTTGACATTGGGGCTTGCGATTGATTTTGCAATTCATTTTATTGAGCGCTCCAGGCAGCTGTATGCAGAGAATAAAAGCTGGCCTAAGACCGCAGAGCTTATGTTTCAATCGCCTGCAAGGGCCTTATTAAAAAATGCGCTTGTGATTTCCATCGGCTTTCTGCCGTTATTTGCCTCGCCGCTTGTTCCGTATAATACAGTTGGCTTTTTTATGTTTATGATAATGCTGGTTGCAAGTGTGGCAACTCTAATGATATTACCTGCTCTAATTACAGGTTTTCCCTGGATGGCCTTTAGTGAGTCAAAGACAAAGGCCTTTTGTGCCTGTCGCAGGTGTGTATTAGTATCGGTGCTTGTAGCTTCTACAGTTGCGTATATCCTGCTTGGCTACGAGCTTGCCAGGGTCAAGGCTACAACTTTAATAAGTATAGCAGTAATTGCAATACTTGCAGGTATATGTTCTCTTGTCTCGCGCAGAAAGACATGCAAACAACCTGCTTAAAAAGAAAGAGAGAAGCCCATGAAAAAAGTATTTCTTGTTTTTATCGCATTAATTTTTGCTATCCGCGCTTTTGCGCAGGATGTATCTATTGAGGAAATCGTTACTCAGGCAAATAACCGTTCGTATTATCAGGGCAGTGACGGCCGTTCCAAGGTGACTATGACGGTAACGGATTCGCAGGGAAGGACCCGAGAGCGTCAGCTTACGATATTAAAGCTTGATATTGCCGATGGAGGAGATCAGAAATATTATGTATACTTCCATAAACCAAATGACGTAAAGGGCATGAGTTATATAGTATGGAAACATATCGGAAAGGACGATGACCGCTGGCTTTATCTTCCTGCAATGGATTTGGTGCGGCGCATATCCGCATCTGACAAGCGCTCGAGTTTTGCAGGGACTACTTTTCTATATGAGGATATTTCAGGCCGCAGCATAGATTTAGATACCCACGAGCTGACGGCAAGTGATCAGCAATATTTCTTTTTAAAAAATACCCCCAAGGATGTCAATTCAGTGGAATTCTCTTATTATAATGTAAGTATCGATAAAAATAATTTTGTTCCTATGAAGGCAGAGTATTTTGATAAAGAAGGCAGGCTATACCGTATAGTTGAGGCGCTTGAGGTCACAGATGTGCAGGGCTATCCTACAATTACCAGGATGAAGGCAGCTGATTTAAATTCAGGGGCAAACACAATTACGGAATTTTCCGATATGCAGTATGATATCGGCTTAAAAGACGATATATTTTCCGAACGTTTTCTGCGTAATCCTCCCCAAGAGTGGATTAAGGAGTAGCTTATGAGGCGTTTATTCTTTCTGATAGCGTGTTTAATTTTTGCAGGCCGGGTATCTAGCTTTGCAACTGAATTGTCTCATCTGAATGGATTTGTCGAGCAGGCATTTGGCCTGCGTCTTAGTAATGATGATATTACAAAGCATCATTCGCATAATATGCTTGAACAAAGGCTGCAGCTTAAGACTAGATACATAATACCAGGAGAAAATATATT
>JBFZAD010000211.1:0-3313 GCA_041309125.1 Candidatus Omnitrophota bacterium | reverse complement strand
AGACATATGGCATTACGCCTTACACAAACTTTAGCATGTCAGCGAATCCCGGCACTACCTACTATGTAGCTGTCAAGGCATGCATGCCAAATGGGACTAACTGCTCAGCTAACAGTAACTGCGTAAGAGAAACTGCTCCTGCTACTATTTCTGGTTATGTGAGAAATGGTTTAGGAGTAGGTATTAATCAGGTAACGTTATGGACTCCGACTGGGTTAAGTACAACTACAAATTTATTAGGATATTATAGTTTGATAGTGCCAAGCAACGGCACATACAGGATTATTCCTAGTAAGGAGGGTTTAGTTTTTGAAGCAACCAATGATCCTACAAGATCATACCGGGATGTGACTATAAATGGTGCTAATGAAACTGGCATTAATTTTACAGGCAGACTAGAATAAGATAATAGACTAGGGATAAGTTTAGAATATAGGTTAATATAAAAGTAGCTTTAAAGAAATTAGGCAAGAGAATAGTTAATCAAGGCTTAAACGCTCAGTAAGTGTTAAATTTCTATATTGAAATTAGTGGAAATTATAGTAAGGGCAGGTATTTCTTTATCTCATGTTGAGTGATTTGGATGCGGTATTCTTCCCATTCTTTCTTCTTGTTAAACAAGAACCTCGTAAATATATGCTCACCCAATGTATCCTTCACGAATTTGCTATTTTCTGTATCTATTATCGCTTCAAATAGGTTTCCAGGTAGAGAGGTAAGGCCTCGTCTTTCGCGTTCTTCCATTGCCATATGATAGATATTTGGCTCAACAGGAGGCGTTAATACATACTTTTTTTCAATACCCTCAAGTCCGGCTGCCAGCATTACGCTAAATGCAAGGTATGGGTTGCAGGAAGGATCCGGACATCTTAGTTCTGCACGAGTTGCCTTTTCATTGCCTGGTTTATAAAGGGGAACTCTTATTAAAGCAGTTCTATTTCTTTGAGCCCATGATGCATAGACAGGTGCCTCGTAACCCGCTACCAATCTCTTATAAGAATTTACCCATTGAGCAGTCAAAGAGCATATCTCACGGGCATGTTTAAGCTGTCCTGCAATAAATTGCTTTGCAATAAGAGAGAGGTGGTGCTTATCTTTCTTATCAAAAAATGAATTTTTTTCACCAGTAAATAAAGATTGATGCACATGCATACCAGAGCCGTTCACGCCAAAAAGAGGCTTTGGCATGAATGTTGCATATACACCCGATTGCTGGGCTATTTCTTTAATAACATATCTGGATGTAATGACATTATCGGCTGCAGTTAATGCATCAGAATATTTCGGGTCTATTTCATGTTGGCTTGGTGCGACTTCATGATGCGTAGCCTCCATAGCAATACCCATATCTTCAAGCGCTCTCACAGTCTTATTTCGCAATGTATCTGCAAGGTCATTAGGGATCAATTCAAAATAAGAGCCATCATCTATAATCTCAGGGCTTTTATCGGTTTTAAAATAGAAATATTCTATTTCAGCACCAATATTAAAGGTAAATCCGAGCTTTTCTGCGCGCTTTATCGCCCGCTTTAACACAAAACGCGGATCTCCAACATAAGGCGTTTGATCAGGATTCAATATATCGCAAAACATCCTGGCAATGGGTGTTTCTTGTGTCCATGGCAGGATCCTAAATGTAGTTGGGTCAGGAAAAGCTATGATATCGCTTTCCTCTGCTTCTGCAAAACCAGCCACAGATGAGCCATCAAAACCCTTACCATGCAAAAGTGCGTCTTTTAATTCTGATTGGGTAATTGAAACGCATTTTAAAATTCCCAATATATCCACAAACCACAATTGTATTGTCTTGATATTCTGCCTTTGAACAACTCCAAGAATTTCCTTTATTGATTTCTTTAAGCTTTTCGATATAGAGATCCGCTTCGCTGGCTTTTCCTTTGTGTCTGTTGTGTGCATATCTTTTTGCAGCTGGCTGCTTGGTATAATATATCCATTTCCCACACGCTCAGCAAGTAGTGAGCCATGTTTTATCCTTTCTATTACAGCCTGTCTTGAGATACCTAAAAGCTTTGCAGCCTCTGTTGGACTTAAGAACTCCTTCATCATATCTACCTCCGTAATTGGGTTTTATTTACAAATGACAAGTTAAGTATAGCATTTATTTTACAATTGTCAAGTAGAATTTTTAATTTATCGTATTTATTCTCAAAAAGGGCCCCTTATTTTGGCCAAGTTTTATCTTGACGAATGGCTCATTTAGTAGTTAAAATAGCCTTTATGAAAACGGCTATTGAATTGAGAAAAGGAGATATTACAAAGATTAAGCTTGACGCAATTGTAAATGCTGCCAACAAAAGCCTTTTAGGAGGAGGGGGTGTTGATGGGGCAATACATAAGGCTGCTGGCCCAGAGCTACTTAGAGAATGTGTCTCTTTAGGTGGTTGTAATACTGGCCAGGCAAAGATTACAAGAGGGTATAACCTTCCCAGCAGGTATGTGATACATACGGTAGGCCCTATCTACAGTGGTGGTTATAAAGATGAAGATAGGCTTCTGTTGCTTTGTTATAAAAATTCTCTAGATATTGCAAAACAGAATAAATTAAGGACAATTGCATTTCCATCCATTTCAACTGGTGCCTATGGCTTTCCAATAGAACAAGCAGCACCCATAGCATTGAATACGACAATATTATACCTTAAGGAGAATCCCGGCATATTTGATAAAATAATATTTGTTTTATTCTCTGATAAGGATTTAAAGATATATCAGGATTTAAAAACTAAATTACAATTAGAGTTGAACTAATCGGGAATATACAATATAATTATATAGCTATATAGTAGCAAGGCTAAGGTAACGGTTACGGCTACGATGCCCGTTTCGTCTATCGGCTACGGTTACGTCTTTATGTTTATTAATACGTAACCGTAGCCCTTACCGATACGGGCCTCGTTGCCGTTGCCGTTTGACGATAGAAGTGAGAATAAAAATATGAAAATAAAAGTTTTTTTAATGTTGTTTCTTTTTGTGCTGAATGTATCTGCATTTGCAGATAGCAACTTGAATTTAGATAGAATAGATAACAATTTTATTAAGAGGCATACACTTGATAATGGTATGACGGTAATCACGAAGAAAATTGCGCAGAGTGAGTTAGTGTCTATTTCATTACTGGTTAAGACTGGAAGCGCCACAGAGGGTAAGTTTCTGGGTTCAGGCATCACCCACTTTATAGAGCATATGCTTTTTAAGGGGACAATTGAGAGGAAGGTTGGGTCAATAACAAAAGAGATACAGGCGCATGGCGGGGATATGGGCGCCTATACAACACGGGATTATACCGGATATA
>JBFZAD010000210.1:0-4855 GCA_041309125.1 Candidatus Omnitrophota bacterium | reverse complement strand
AATATGCCAGCCCTTTCCACAAAACTTGTCGTCTCTCCATGATAAAAGAGTACGGCCATCTTCATCTTTTATTAGGAGATCAACATTCACTAAAGGAGTTACACTGCTAATGTAATAGAATAATTCTTCCGGTAGGCCTTCGGATGGATTTGGAACCTGCTTTCTAAGGACCTTTATAGCCTCTACGATATTCATTAAATAAACTAAAATTTTTAACTAAAAAATCATTTTGCCTGAAACAATCTAGTGTCTTCTTTAAATGACTTTTTGGTTTTATCGCTTTCATTAAAAACTTCAAAACAAGGAACTGGCAAGGGCTTGTTATATATCCTGCCTGAAATATATTTTTTAATAAAGTTTCTGTCCTCTGCAATTAGACATGTATCTACATACTCACCAAAAAATTTGATATCAAATCCTCTTCGAATTATATCTTTCAATGGCTCTTTAAAAACATTCCCTATAGAAGTATGAATATACGGACAAGGCATCACATCGCCATATTGAGTCACGGAAATCATTCCTTTAACACCTATACATCCCATATTAAGACCGTAAGCAGCAGATAAATGAGTGAAGACCTTATATTTTTTCTCAAGCACATCTCTCATATAATTTAAATCTTCCTTATTAACTAAAACCTCAAAATGACCTTCCCAGGCACCAACAGGCTTTGCATAAGTGACAAATACGCCTATATTCCTTTTATTGAAATATTCAATAAATCTAACGAACTCCTGCGAATAAAGTCTTTTTTTTGTAACAACAGTCTGTATAAAAATATCTAAACCAGCACCTAAAGCAGCATCGATTGATTTTATTGCCCTTTCATGAGAACCTTTAGCCCTTCTGAAACTATCATGCTCTTTTGCATCTAGGCTATCTATGCTAAGCTGGATTCTATCAACACCTATTGCTTTCAAATGCGATGCCTTTTCATTATCTAAAAGCCAGCCATTAGTATCACAATTTATATAGAATCTTTGTGGATCTATTGCTTCTACTAACTCATCAAGATCTTTAAATACCAGTGGCTCTCCTCCAGTGATGGTAACTCTAGCCAGACCCAATTCGTCCGCCTGCCGAAAAAGATCTCGAACATCCGCAATAGTAAAGGATCTGCGTTCATTTTTTCCTTGGAATCTTTTCACAGAACAATGCTTACAACTAAAATTACAAACATAATTATACTGAAATTGAATGATAGCAATGCTTTCTCCGCGGCTAAGCTTTTCGGCAAATTTTTTTATCTTATCGTAAACATAAGGTTTGGTTTCCTTAAGTTTGTTTCTTCTGCTCGATTCTTCAATCTTTAATTTTTCCTCTACCAAAATACCCCCTTATCTTAAAGTTTAAGTTTTTGCATTAGTTTTTTATTGTTACATTGAGCAAGTTTGCTTTTACAAAGATTGAGACATCAAATAATCATACTTCTTTTGAATTCCTCTCTATCTAAAAAAGGCCACAGATCCTCTAATGGCTTAGATATAATAGAACCATCAGGCCTAACTTCTGAAGAAATACGTGGAGCAGTCTGTAAATAAGGATCCACCATCACTTCACAAATATACGGACCTTCAGCTTTAAGGATCATGTCGATTTCCTGCTTTATTCCTGCGTGATTTGATATCCGGCTATTATTAAGACCATAGGCTTTAGCGACTTTACAAGTGCTAGGTATGGTCAAACCGCTTGACGGATCACAAGCTACTAGATTCCCATTAAAATAGTTTTTTTGAGTATTTCTAATTGAGGCATAACCATTGTTATTTAAAATAAATATCTTTAAAGGTAGCTTTAACCTAGCCAATGTTTCTAACTCATGAATGTTATGCTGTAGCCCACCATCTCCTATAATGCTAATTGTGCGTTTTCTGCCACTAGCAAGACACGCTCCTATGCTTGCAGGAAGACCAAATCCCATAGCACCTAAGCCAGGTGTATTAAAAACCCTCTGGCCTGCCTTCACCCTATAGGCCTGCATGGTTATTTCACTACAACCTCCGGAACTACCGGGGATTAAAATATCATTTTCTGATAATAATTCTGATAAAACGTCTATCAATACATAGGTGTTAACGTATCCCTTATTCTGCCAATATTCCTGTAATATAACTGGGTATTTCCTCTTCCATTCTTTGCATCGATACAGCCAATCTGATCGATCCCTCAAGACAATTAGGCTTTTATTTTTATATAGTTTATTTATAAAGTTCTTTGCATCTGAACAAATGGAAACATCTATATTCATATTGAGCTTCTTAATTTCAGTAGCATCAATATCAACAACAACCTTTTTAGCTAGCGGTGCAAAATTCTTATAGTTATAACCAACCTGAGGAAGATCTAATCTGGCGCCTAAAGTCATTAAAAGATCACTTGTTTGCAGGATAAAATTTGCCCCACGCTGTCCAATAGAACCTGGCCTGCCAAAAAAAAGCTGATGATCCTCAGGTAGGAAATCCATGGCCTTCCACGTGGTCAAAACAGGGATTTTTAGATACTCTATCAAACAAAGGAAATCTTTTAAGGCACCAGACAATCTAATGCCATTTCCAGCTAAAATTACAGGCCTTTTTGATACATTTAACAGCTTAATTATCTCTTTAACTTGCTTTTTAAGCTTATTTTTGTCTTTCATTACGCTAAGCTTGGGGGGATGAAATTTCTTAAGCTTGGTTTCCTCTACCATCGCTGCTTGCACATCAAGTGGTATATCTATCCAAACTGGTCCAGGCCGGCCAGTTTTGGCTAGAAAAACTCCTCTTTCTAAGTGGTATCTGATATCTTGAGGATTTAAGATTGAAACTGCGTATTTCGTAATAGGTTTCACTATAGAAATTATATCTACTTCTTGATTCCCTCTTTGTCTTAGGCCGCTTTTGCCTATCATATCCAAGCGTTTAACTTGGCCCGATATAACAATAATAGGAGTAGAATCAATCCATGCTCCGGTAACTCCTGTAATAGCATTGGTACCACCTGGGCCTGTAGTCACAAGCACAACTCCTATATTATTTGAATATTGCCCATATGACTCTGCTGCTATTGCAGCAGCCTGCTCATGAAGACAACTTACATATTCTAAACTAGAGCATCTTCCTAAAGAATCAACTAAATGCATGCAGCCACCGCCAGGCAAAAGAAAAACATGTTTTATGCCTAGCTTAGAGATAAATTTGAAAACATAGTCTGACAGCTTAATCATTATAACCTCTCAAACATCCTTAATGTTTCAGAAATGCTTAAATTGCTTTTATTCCATGGACGAGGGAATAAAATACTTTTTATCCCAGATTCCTTTGATTGCCTTAAATTTGTCTGATTATCGTCAATAAGAAAATCTATTCTTTTGAATTTGCTTAAAAAGTCATTTTTGCTCTTATCATACTGCGGTATCTTTAATCCCTTACGAATAGATGGAACAAAGTGAAATGTCCTTATCCATACGCCAAAGTGTCTTAATGTCCACTCTGCACTGATATTTGCAGCATGCAGAGGGACCGCAGTAATTGCGACATGCCTGAAATGTTTTCCATGTTTCAAAAACCATTTTTTTACTTCTGGCACAGGTTTCATTTCTTTATATTTATTAGAAAGTCTAAAATTATCTAACGAACCTAAGTATTCTTCTATGCTTACTCCTAGGAGCCTGTGCGGAGGATTCTCGACTATTTCATCAAATTTCATGCGCAAGCTAGTATGCCCAGGCAACCACTCTTGCTGAAACCACAAATTCATAAGATCATTCAAGCAATCATCTATGTCCCAAGCAATAGTAAGCATTATTATTCTTAGAATATTGGTTTATAGAGCCATTCCTTCCAAAAGTTCATATAAGTTTTTCTGTCTTTGTTGGCTTCTATAGAGGGGTCTTCATAAAAAGAATCTTCTACGATAGAAGTCGTAGATATTTCTTCAAAAACAGTTCCATTTTTTGACTTAAAACCATGCCTAGTACCTCTTTCAATGGTAACTATATCTCCGGGCTTGTATTCTTTTTCCCTGCCATCAATTACAAGGGTAAAGTCTCCATAAAGAATATTGAATGTCTCTTCTTTTTTTGCATGATAGTGTACTGGATGGCTTTGTCCCGGAAGCATTATGATTAATTTTTTACAGTACTCACGATTTATACAATTTATAAGCACAGCTCCAAATTTCTCAAACTTTTCTATTCCATAATGATGGGATATCTCCAAATCCAGTCTATTCGGCAGAAAAAGCCTGCTTTCAACTAGTATTGGTTTTATTTTATTGATAATCTCTAAGATTCTCTCTCTTAGATTTCTTATCTCTACATCAGCGAACAAGATAGGTTGATTTATCTTAATCTCCTTTTTTAAAATGAACTCCTTGTATTTAGACATATCGTTTGAGAGCAGCTGTTCGTCAATATTAGGTATTGCAAAGAAAGTATTATCTAAATTTAATTTTTGACCTGCTTGAATAGCTGATTTTGCAAAAACACCTCTTTGCAAACCCCTTATATCTTTTTTTTCTTTTTCAGAAAAACTTATTCTATTCCCAGGAATTCCACACATCTTAAAAGCTTCTCTAGCTGCTTCAAGCCACTTGCGTATTTGTTCGGGTTCAGCAGAATATAGATTTAGAGGATATTTAGTAGATTTAACACCTACATGTTTCTCAAATATTCTTGCTCCTTTAGCAATGGCTATCTTAATAGCATCAGAATTTCCAGGATCTTCATGCGTAGAATAACCGATAGAGCAGTCCCGATACCTATCTTTTAGTATATCTATTTGATTTAGCTGTAAATTATCAGGTGCAGTAGGGTATTCTCCTACGCAATGCATAAGTGCAAATTGCTTTTCTCTATGTTCTAAAAACATTA
>JBFZAD010000209.1:0-6158 GCA_041309125.1 Candidatus Omnitrophota bacterium | reverse complement strand
ATGCCTTTATAGTTCATGCCTGCAGCCTTACAATGGGCGCCTTTTTCTTGTTTTATCCAACGGGGAGCTACTTCTACCTGGCCATCCTCTTTGCCCATGGTCCCATTATCTATAATAAAATCATACCCAAGCCCATTCAAGAAGCCTCTCTTCTGATGCATCTTATCAATAGAAAGGGCATTGCCGGCATCTGTTACAGTATGGTGGATGATTATATATCTCCAGCAATTATTTTTGTAAAGAGGCACAACAGGACGGGCCGATGCTGCATCGGGAATAAGTAACTTTTGACCGGTCTTTATGCTTGTATAATCAGAGATTTTATTTGACTTGGCTATTGATTCTATAGACACATCATATGTCTTACTTATTCTCCAAAGGGTTTCGCCTGGGCCGATCTCATGATACAAATCCCTGCGCTTACCTGAAAGAAATCCTTCTGGATATACCTCTTGTTCTGCTTTGAGAGAGCCTTCTTGTATTGGTTTTTTTGGAGCACTGGCACATGAAGACAAAAGAAAAGTTATTAGAATTAAGAATATTATATTTTTAATTTTCATAAGATTTCTCTAGGATTTAGTTTTTAGCTTCTCAAACATTTCTTTAGCATCCTCTGCGCTTCGATTCTCATGGACAATTGCACGAATTGCAGAAATCATTGGTATAGGATATTTTGACTGCCATATGTTTCTACCCATATCCACTCCAGCTGCCCCAAGCTTTATTGCATCATATGCCATACCAAGCGCATCGAGCTCTGACTTTAGCTTAGGCCCACCTGCAATCACAACAGGGATAGGACAACTCTCTATAATTTTATTAAAATCTTCACAATAATAAGTCTTTACAATACTTGCGCCTAATTCTGCAACTATCCTGCAGCAGGTAGAAAGATATTTTGCATCGCGCTTTTCTAACTCTTTCCCCACAGCAGTAACTGCTAATACAGGGATACCATATCTATTTGCCTCATCAATGAGCTTAGTAAGAGCTATGAGCGTCTGGTGCTCATGCGCTGAGCCAATATACACTGATATTGCAACTGCAGCAACATTTAGCCTTATTGCGTCTTCTATAGATACAGCTAGCTCTTCATCCGATAAATCTTCCTTTAATATGCTATTTCCACCGGATGCCCGCAGTACAATTGGTATGTCAAACTTTGCATCTATGCAATTGCGCAAAAGCCCTCTTGTTGGCATAAGCGCATCTGCGTATGGCAAAAGCGGCGTTATGGTCTTTTTGGGATCCTCTAATCTACTTACAGACCCTAAGAAATATCCGTGGTCAACTGCAAGCATTACAGTCCTGTTTGTCTTTGGTTTTATTATCCTTGATATCCTATTCTGCATTCCCCAGTCCATGAGTTACCTCCAATTAATATTACCTTTGTGGTTCTATTATTACCTTCAGTGACTCCCTTGCCTCTTCAACAAGATTAAAACCTTTTACAATATCCTTTAAGCCAAACACATGTGTTATCATGTCTTTGACATTTATCTTTTTACTGTTAATCAAATCTATTGCCTGTAGATGTTCTGCTTCATTAGCTGCATAAGAAGATGTTAAGGTGACCTCATTTCGCCAAAAAATGTCATTTATATTCAATTCCATTGTAACACCTTTATTAGTTGCAGCAAAGAATAAAATTGTTCCCCCTCGCTCAACGCAAGTAATTGCCTGTAGTATGGCAGAGCGAGCTCCTGTAGTAAGTATTACTAAATCAGAAAGCAATCCATTGTTTAACTGTATGATCTTTGAAGGTAAGTCCTGACTTGCGTGTATACAGTGATCGGCTCCAAACTCACGGGCCTTTTTAAGCCTCCAATTATCTACATCAGTTGCAAATATACAAGATGCACCCATTAATTTAGCTAACTGAATATGTAAAATCCCGGATATGCCGCTTCCTAAAACCAGCACACTCTTACCTTTTTTAAAATTTGCAATTCTCTGCCCTCTTATTACGCATGCCAATGGCTCGGTAAACGAACCCTCTTGGAAAGAAATATTATCCGGCAGATGATATACTCCTTTTTTTTGGATATTTATAGTTGGGATTCTTAAGTATTCGCAAAACCCTCCAGGGTCGAAATTGGTCTTTCTCAATGTATCACATGTTGTCTCGTGGCCCATTTTACAGAAATGGCACTCCCCGCAAGGTACATGGTGAGAGCAGGCAATCCGATCTCCCTTTTTAAAGCCAGCTGCATTCTTACCAATCTCTTCTACGACGCCTGCTACTTCATGGCCTAAGACCAAGGGCACCTTGTGCGCCCTGTACCAGAACATAACGTCACTTCCGCAAATCCCTGAAGCCTCAACCCTCATTAGGATTTCATCATCATTAATCTTTGGAATGCCAACCTTTTGTATCCGTATATCGCTGTTACTATAATAAATTGCAACTCGCATTATATTCTTATTCATCATAGATATGACTTATGCTCTAGGAATTTGCAGTAATCTAATACCGCATCCTCAAATTTCCAGAATTCTTTTTTATAACCGGCCTTTCTCAAATTTTCTACTCTAGCCTCTGTAATATATTGATAGTGCTCTCTTATATTATCAGACATATCAAAGTATTC
The DNA here is from genome assembly GCA_041309125.1 of Candidatus Omnitrophota bacterium. Lineage (GTDB taxonomy): Bacteria > Omnitrophota > Gorgyraeia > Gygaellales > Gygaellaceae > JBFZAD01. The sequence continues at coordinate 3,567 of JBFZAD010000209.1, read as the reverse complement.
TATTTCTTCGGACTTCTTAAAATATTTAAACATGGAGCCTGCCAGCTCATTCCAGCTATGCGAGCTCCCTGTTCCAACATTATAGATTCCGCAGCTCTCTCTATTCTCAAAAAAGAACCATACAATATTGACCGCATCCTTGACATATATAAAATCCCTTCGTTGCTCTCCATCTTTGTATTCTTTTTTGTATGACTTAAATAATTTTATCTTGCCGGTATCTCTAATCTCATCAAACTTTTTACAAACCAAACTCCTCATATCGGCTTTATGATATTCATTCGGCCCATATACATTAAAAAATTTAAGCCCGACCATTCTGTCCTGCAATTTACTGTTAATTACCCACAGATCAAAGAGCTGCTTAGAAAGGCCATAAAGATTGAGCGGCTTTAATTTGAGAGACACGCTATCCTCATCGCTAAACCCTAAAGAGCCATCGCCATAGGTAGCTGCTGAACTTGCATAGATAAACCTGAAATTATTTCCAAGGCACCACTTTGCCACACTTAATGAGTATTCATAATTATTCTTCATTAAGTAATCTTTATTTGATTCTGTGGTAGATGTAGAGGCGCCCATATGTATTACGCAGTCAATATTTTTTCCTAACTTATTTTTCCTAGCTAAATTAATAAATTCATCCTTGTCTAGGAAGTCTTTAAATTTCTTATTTTCGATATTCTTATCTTTGCCTGAATCATCCTTCTGGTCAACGATTAAGATATCACAAAGCCCTTCTTTATTCATCAACCACAAAATACAACTTCCTATAAATCCAAGCGCTCCTGTAATAATAATCATATCTTTTCTAAGTCTTCTTTAATAATATTACGAGTCAATTCCTTTAGTATACTAAAATCTGATAAGTTATAATGCGAAGTATCTATGGCAGGTAATATCTTCACATTTATATCCTGCCTTCCTTTAAATATCCAGCCACCTTTTGGCAATAAATCCCTGGTGCCCAAGATAACGATGGGCAATACAGGTTTCTTTTCAGAAATTGCAATCTTAAAGGCACCATTCTTAAATGGCTGCAATTTACCATCGAGGCTTCTTGTGCCTTCAGGGAATATAAAAATAGAGATACCTTTATTCAAATAATAGATAATCTGCTTATCTGCCCTTTTAATGCTCGCCAAATCCTCTCTTTCAAGGCTGATATACTTAATAAGCCGCATGCAATAGCCAAAAATAGGTATCCTAAAGAGAGCCTCTTTACCAACCCATTTAAACTGCAATCCTATAAGGAATATGCAAATAATATCGGCCATGCTGTTATGGTTGCTCACCAATATATAGGTTTTACTCCTGTCGATATTCTCTAGGCCTTTGAACTTAAACTTCCATAATGGATTAAAAAAGATAATCCCCCTTGCCCAAAAATAGATTCCGATATTATGAGCTATTCTAGCAAAAGGATCAATTCCAAAGAAAAGAATTCTTGATAATAATACAAAAATAAATGTAAGAAATGTTATTAAAGTAACTGCTGCCCAGATATATATTGAAAGTAGAATCTTTAGCATATTCCTCCAAATAGCCGTGAAGGTTATTATATAGAAATATGATTATAATGTAAAATAAAATAATAAAAAACCTGTTCCTTTTGTCCAAGAACAGGATAGAATAATTCCATTAATTCAGCTATTTATCTTTTTGTGTTTAAATACCGAATTGCACTTAGAGATGCCTTAGCACCTTCTCCAGCTGCAATTATAATCTGCTTTTCTGGCACATCTGTAACATCTCCGCAGGCAAATATGCCTTCAACATTTGTCCTATTGTAATTATCTACCTTTATTTCTCCTAAATTATTCTTTTCTATTGTCTTAGCAAACTCAGAATTAGGTATAAGGCCTATCTCAATAAATATGCCGGATACATTTAATTTCTCACTTTTACCCTTTCTATCTATTTCTAAACCTTTGACAAATGAATCACCATATATACTTTTTACCTTTGTATTATTATAAATATCAACGACTTTGCTTTTCTCTACCTTCTCCCTCATTACCTCATCGCCAGTAAGTGATTCTGTTATATTAATTATATATGTATGTTTGGCAATTTTTATTAATTGCAAAGCAGCATCTAATGCAGAGTTCCCTCCTCCGATAACTGCCACGTCTTTGCCTTGAAATAATGGCCCATCGCATGTTGCGCAATACGTAACCCCTTTATTTTTAAACTCTTTTTCACCTTCAACATTAAGCTCTTTTGACCTCTTACCTGAAGCAATTATTAAAGTTTTTGATTTGTATACCTCTTTTTTAGACTTTACAAAGATATCATCATTTTGTTTGGATACCTCAAGGACCCCTTCGCCTTCATTTACCTGTATCTTGTGTTTCTTAATATGCTCTAAGAACTTTTCTGTTAACTCAGGCCCTGTGATAAATTGATATCCAGTGTAGTTTTCAATATCTCCACTCCATGAAGCCTGGCCTCCGATATCTTTGGTAAGAACTAGAAAATTAATTCTCTTACGCGCGGCATAGACACTCGCGGTTATGCCTGCAGGGCCTGCACCTATTATGATTAAATCGTACATATAGATTCTTATATCCCTAACTTCTCGCTTATAGCCTGTCTGTCAAAACCGACAATGATATCTCCTCCAATATCAATAACGGGTACGCCCATTTGTCCTGATTTTCTCATCATCTCCTGGGCTTCTGCCTGATTGCTAGAGACATCTATATCCTGAAAGACAATATTGTTTTCTTTTAAAAACTGCTTTGTCCTAATGCAATATGGACAGGTAGATGTACCATACAAGATTATTTTTTTATCCATTGTTTCCTCCGTTTTTTATTATTATACTATGTTACTATTTCAAATGGACCGGCGTCAAATCAATTACTTCAGTTACATCCATAACAATTAAATATTCCGGCCTAGGCAAGGCTGCTTCTGGGTGGAGCTTGTGCCCTTTTTCTCCTTTGAGATTCTTAATAATTCTCTTGCTTATCCTGCTTGTCATCTTCTGTTCCCATGCCTTAAAGATATCTCTATTAAGTTTTTCATCATGTACGATCTTTGCCTTTCCGACTAAAGAATACCCTATGAATCTATGTTCATCAACAGCGGTAATGCTTATGTTTGGATTTATTTTAAGGTTCTGAAAGGTATTTCTTAGATATAAATCTAGTAGGTACACACTGCCTTCTTTCTCAATCTTTAAGACATCCTTACAGGAATTATGCAATGAACCATCCTGTGAGATTGTAGAAACTACCACAAATCCCTGATCTTTAAAAAAAGAAATTACTTCATTTGGAATAGTCATATTCTATAGAAATTAAACAGGCTCAAATAAATCTTTTCCTACTCCGCATTCAGGGCAGACCCAGGTATCCGGTATATCTTCAAATTTAGTACCAGGCTTTACTCCATTATCAGGATCTCCTTTAGCTGGATCATAAATATACCCGCATACTGTTCATTTATATTTTGTCATGTCTTCCTACTTATTTTACCAAATTAAAATATTCCATCTAGTTTAATGCGGCAATTATGTCACTTTCCATCTTTTATGTTAAGCTTATTTATATCAAATAC
>JBFZAD010000208.1:0-6378 GCA_041309125.1 Candidatus Omnitrophota bacterium | reverse complement strand
TAAATACCTATCCCTGAGCATCTGCTTTACTGATTGAATATTTGCTAAAGTCGGAGCACGAATCTTAACACGCTCTGGCTTTTCAGTGCCATTTGATTTGACGTAATGTACATCTTCTCCTCTAGGCGCCTCATAACGGCTTAATGCCTCTCCTTCTGGGATCTTACGCATTGCCCTTATGCTAATGGGACCCTCCGGCAATTTATCCAATAACTGTCTGATAATTTTATAACTCTCAAGTAGTTCCTTAAGCCGAACTATGGTCCTACCGTAGACATCATTATGCGTATCTGTAATCACGTTAAAAGAACATTCTTCATAGGCTGCATAGGGATCGTCTCTTCGCACATCTCTATCTACTCCTGAAGCGCGCGCCGTTGGCCCAACCGTCCCAAGCCTCAAAACCTCTTCTCTGCTAAGGACTCCTACTCCGGAAAGTCTTTTTATTATCGTAGTCTCCTCCAAGGCAAGCTTAATATAGTAGTTTGTCCTTTCTTCTAATTTATCAATGCCTGAAATGATTTCTTTTTTATGGCTATCTGAAATATCTCGGCGCACCCCTCCTATTGTATTCATTCCATAGTGCACTCTGTTGCCGCTTATAAGGCTTAGGATATCCATGGCGATTTCTCTATCTCTCCATGTATACATAAGAAGGGTATCAAAACCTATCTCGTGTGCTGCTACGCCCAGCCAAAGAAGATGGCTATGGATTCTCTCAAGCTCTCCTATTATGCTTCGTATATAAAGCGCTCTTTTAGGAAGTTCTATCCTGGCAATCTCCTCTACTGCCTGTACAAAGCATGTAGAATGAGAATGAGAGCAAATACCGCAAACCCTTTCAACAAGATAGATATCTTGCGTGTATGACCTTTCTTCACAGGCCTTTTCTATGCCTCTGTGATTATAACCTAGCCTTATATCAACACCCATTATCTTCTCACCCTTAAGCGCAACGCTGAAACTCTGAGGCTCTTTTAAAGATGGATGCTGCGGCCCAACCGGTATTTTAAATTTAGTTTCTTTACGCATTTTTAAGTCTCCTGTTTCTTTACATTCCAGTCTTTGCGAAGAGGACATTCTCCTTTTGGCCAATCATCTGGAAGAGGGTACCTATTGCCTTCGCTAAGTCCATTGACCTTAAAACCTAATAGATCAACTATTTCTCTTTCGTAAAGATCTGCTTGCGGAAAATAGTCTGTTATGCTTTTTATAGTAGGGTTATTCTTATCTACCTGCGTTTTTAGATTCATCACAGTGCCATTTTCTTGCGCAAGATGATAAATAACTCCTAGCTTATCAGTCTCATCGAGCCCTGTGATTATACATAGAATATCAAATTTCAATTCTCTTACAATTGCTTCAAATATATTTGCAAATAATGGGTATTCAACTTCGCAGCTTATGCGCCTGTTGCGCACTATCTTAATTTTATCCTCAGGTATATTAAACTTTTGTACCAAATTATTTTTGATTTCTTCCAGCGTCATTTCTTAGATACCTCTTCTTTTTTCTCAAGACTTGATAATAATTTTACTACGCCATCAATAATTGCCTTAGGGCTTGCAGGACAGCCCGGGATATAGGCTGAAACAGGAATTATAGAATTTATACCCGTTGATACATTGTAGCAGCCATAAAATACTCCGCCTGAACAGGCACAGGTCCCTACCGCAATAACGAATTTAGGGCTCACCATTTGTTCATAAATGCGAACAATACGCTTCTCTATCTGGCGTGTTACAGGGCCCGAGCAGACTAAGATATCTGCATGGCGCGGTGTGCCTTTAAGTAATATTCCAAACCGCTCTAGATCATATCTGGGGGTGAGCGAAGCGACTATTTCTATATCGCAGCCATTACAGGCACCGGAATTAAAATGTAAAATCCATGGCGATTTTGCTCTCGCCCAATTTACAAGCCTGGTAACTACCTTCATTTTTTGCTTTACCTCCAGAGCAGAATAAACAAACCGATTATGATCACTACGATGTAAATCAATGCCATAAAGACAATTTGCATTGTCTCAAAAGGCACAGTGGTTATTATCAGTGTTGCTACATGGGCAACTGTGAAGAAAAAAGTAAATGGAAAAAACTCGCTGTAATCGGGCTGTGCCATATGGTCTTTGATGTCCTCTCCGCATGCATAAGGCTCTGAACCTCCATCTTTTTTCTTTTTGACTGTTTTGTATGAAAATCTAAAAAATAGATTATACAAGAACATGACAAACCCAAAGATTACTATAAAAACAACCGGGGGGCTTAATAAAAATTTTTCCATTTAACTTATTCTTTTAAATTCTTTAAATAACGCGTATCAAGGCTCTGATTATGCCTGCGCAGGCCCAGTATTATACCTATGGCAACCACCATCATAACAACCTCAATAACAATCAGCGTTATTACGAATGTCTGCATCAGTTGAGTCTGGCCTCTTATATAGCCTACCAAAACCAATAGCAGCGTAACTGCCTTAAAAAGCAGCTCTATGCCAATCAGCGCCCTGATAAGATTATACGTTGCCAAAATACAGTAAAAGCCGATAATAAAAAGCAGTATTATAAATACAAAAAAATGCCATAACATAAAATGCCTGCCTTATTTTTTTATTCTTTCCTTAAATAGAATAATCACTCCAAATACCCCGGCTAAGAGTATAGCCATCTGTCCGAATAAATCAAGCTGTCTTAAATTCCACAATATATAACGAGCGTCATTTTCCTGGACGGCCATGACTTGAGGAGGGTTAATTTTGAAATTTAACATAGAAAGTATTATGCCAATAAATATTATAATGAAGGGTAAGAGTATGAATCTTGCCCTTCTTTCGCGCATATGCTTAAATATCTCCTCCCATGACAAAGGATGAGTTAAGCTTATGGCGCTGATAAAAACTACGGATATAAGACCAGAGCAGACGGATAATTCAAATATGCCCGCAATTGGAGAATTCAATCTGAAAATAATCATTGCTAGAAGTGCGCTTGTAAACGCCAAGGCTATTGCTGAGCGCAATAAACTCCTGGTAAGTACCGTCCATAGTGCAGATAGTACCAACATCATAAGAAGAAATGTGTTTATCATGTTTAATTTTCAGTATTTCGTATCGCGTACGGCGTGGTGCGTACTGCGTAAGTTAGCTCTCGCTATTTCAAGATATTGCCAACAGGCAATACATAACTATTCAATATAAATGGTGCGATTATTCCGACTACCACAAGTATCACAGTAAGAATTATCGCAGGAAGCGCTAATCCAAAACCAACCTCTTTGACATTCTCAAGGCCGCTTGCAACCTGTCCAAAGAATGCCTTTCGCTGTAATACTAGGCAATATCCCAGAGTTAAAAGGCTGGCAAGTATTGCTATATACGCGAAATAATAATTACCTGAAACCCAAAGCGCAATAATAATTAGAAGTTTACTCCAAAATCCAGATAGCGGAGGAATTCCAACTATTGAAAGACATGACAAAAGAGATGCAATGCCAGTAATCGGCATCTTCTTGCTCAAGCCTCCCATCTTATTTATATCCCTTGTACCAACTTGATGCTCAACACAACCTGCATTTAAGAATAAAAGGGATTTAAAAATGGCGTGATTAAATAGATGAAATGCACAAGCAGCAATGCCCAATGAAGTACCACAGCCTAAACCCAGCAACATATATCCTACCTGGCTTGTTGTTGAATAGGCAAGCATTCTTTTAAAATCACTCTGTCCAATCGCAGCCAATGCTCCGACAATAATAGAGATGGTCCCCACCAGCATAAATATGCTTCTAATAGAAATAGAAATTGAAAGGCCTTGTAAATTCAATGACATCAATACCCTGATAAGAGGATAAACCCCCATAGTCTCAACCACGATACCAGATAAAATTACCGATACAATTGACGGCGCTGCAGAATGCGCATCTGCAAGCCAGCCATGGAAAGGAACTGCGCCTGCCTTGATAAAAAGCCCTGCCAGAAAAAAACATAATCCAAGCACTAAAATCTTATTGTCTGAAGAGCTACGCAATGCATTTTGGATCGCAACAAAAGAAACATCTCCTACAGCAAGAAATACTAGCGAAATAGAAATTAGTAAAAATATGGTAGCGGTGGTTGAAAGCATAAAATATTTAAAAGCGCCTTCCAGGGCATCCCTTTTTCTAAAAAAATGAAATTAAAATAAATGAGGTAGCTGCTGTTATCTCTAAAAATACATAGAGCGAGAATATCCCCTTGACCAACACAATACCATTAAGCCCTATAAGCATAATAAGCATTATATTCATAAAGCTGAACCTGTATTCTAAATCACTTTCCAGGGCTTTTGCCATTAAAAATGCTATTAACATAACAATGCCAATTGACAATAGCATGAAGTTGCCCAGGTTATCCAGTAACAAATCAAATTTAAAGAATGCCAGGCCACTAAAGAATCTTGTATGCAAAAGGCTCGGTTCAATGAAAAGTATAAAAATTATCTGCAACAGACAAACAGCTATTCCAACCCAAGATACAAGCCTGTTCATCAGGGCCTTAAATGGCATATTCAAAAATAATACGCAGACAAAGGGAACCAGGATAAAAAGAGATGGTATCATCTATTAACCCCCATTAGCATTATAATCCAAAACAGGCCTGCCAAAATCCAAAGAAGATATAATGAATAATTCCCAGTATGCGCCTTTCTAACGATTAAGCTGCTAACATTGATAACCCTGACAATCAATCTTTCATAACCCAAATCAATAAACCTATCAATCCTGTATAATACCCTTGAGCACATATTGATAAACTTTATGCCGATTGTATACGGGTCAAAAAATCTATTTTCAGCTAAATTATAAATTCTTGACAACACAGGCGCATTATGGATATGCTCGGCCACTTTAAGGCCGCTGCCTGTTCTTTTAGCCCTAATGAAATGGTGGAAAAAGGCCGAGGACAATACAACCAATGTAATAATTACAAGCTGTGTATTAGATAATGGGCTTGCGTGAGAATGGCTTTCGACTAAATCCTTTCCCTCTAGAATTGGCTTGATAAAATATTTTAAAGGGAAAAATTTAAACAGCCCAAATAAAATACATAAAGATGCCAATACTATCATTGGAATTAACATCGTAAAAGATGATTCCTTAATCTCTTTTAACTCCTCTCTTCTATTTCCTAAAAATGCTGCATGGCCTAACTTTAAGAATGATGCGGCAGTAAAAAAAGATCCTATTACCGCACCTAGATAAAATATAAATCCTCTTTCTAAGGCTGCTTCATAAATTAATTCTTTTGAAAAGAATCCATTAAATGGTGGTGCGCCAGATATTGAAAGCGCTGCGATTACAAAACAAAAAAAAGTAACGGGCATCCCTTTTCTTAAGCCGCCTAAGTTTTCTAAATCCGTGGTTTTTGTTGCTTTTTCAACAGAGCCACCTGAAAGGAATAAACAGCTTTTATAAATAGAGTGGTTAAGCATGTGAAAGACGCCTCCGATAATTCCAACTGGAAGTGCCGTGCCAATTCCTAAAATCATATAGCCTACCTGGCTTATAGCATGATAAGACAAAAGCCTTTTATAATTCTTTTGAATCAGTGCCATCATAACTGCTATTAAAATAGTAACTACGCCTATAATCATTAATGCGTAACTCAATATTGACCCAGGCTCCAGCTTAAACATATCTGTGCATACGCGCACAAGAAAATATATACCTAAAAGTTTTTCTAGTGCAGCAGGCATAAATGCCATAAATGGCAATGGGGCATCTACTGCTGCATCAGGAATCCAGGTATGAAAAGGAACTGCGCCTGCCTTAGATATTGCACCTATAACTAAAAGCACGAATGCAAGTGCTCCAAGAGATTGCGGCATAAGACTTATCTTAGATATGGTCAATGTCCCGCTTAACATACCTGTAATTGCAATACCAACCATCATGCACAAATCACTCAAGCCCACAATTACAAATGACTTTATCGCAGTTTTGTATGCCTGCTCTTTGCCAATAAAAATCATTGCAAAGAGCGTGATAAGCAAACCCTCCCAGAAAAATAACATGCCTAGGAGATTATCTGAAATAAGGGCACCGTTTGCTAAAGTCAGAGAAATTAATAAATATATATAAAACTGCCTTGCATAGCCTTTTTCCTTCAGAAAGGAAAGGCAATACAATATAGTTAGAAAGGCAAAACCAGAAACCGCGATAAGAATAAAGCTATTGAAGTGATATAGCCTAAAATCCACTGTCATGCCAAATCCCGGCCAGGGGAGTGAATAAGAATATTCTTTTCCGAATAAAAAAATGCATGTAGCCAGGTTTAAAATTGCAGCAAACAGAGAAACCAGCCCCATCCTATTTTTAGGAACTACTAGCGCAAAACTCGCAA
>JBFZAD010000207.1:0-3130 GCA_041309125.1 Candidatus Omnitrophota bacterium | reverse complement strand
GCTCATCTGTATCTTGGGGCAAAAATACCAAGCCTGTTCCATATTCTCCCGGCGCAGGTAAGGTTAAATTTTGTTTTGCGCAAACTTTAACAAAAAATTCATGGGGGATCTGGATCAAGATTCCTGCGCCATCACCGGTTTTTGGATCTGAACCCACTGCTCCCCGGTGTGTAAGGCGATGTAAAACTTCAATGCCTTGTTTTATAATAGCGTTGGATTTTCCACCCTTGATATTACAAACAAACCCCACGCCGCAGCTATCATGCTCAAACTGCGGATCATAAAGCCCCTGTTTTTCGGGAAATTGCCTAAACATTAATCACTCCCATCTAAAAAAATATCTCTCATGTCAAGCCTTCCATTTGCTGACTTCAATACCTAATTTACGTATCTTACTTCTTAAGGTATTACGATTGATACCTAATAGTTTTGCAGCCTTAAGCTGATTGCCAAAAGTCGTCTCTAATGTTTTTTCGATCAGCGAATTCTCTGTCGTTTCTATAATGCGGTGGTAAATTCCCTGCCTTCTTGAATAGCAAGTGTATTTCATTTCTGATTAAAAATAAGTATCTTTTTAAATCCTCCCTTTTATTTTATAAACAGCATCTCTCTGTATTTTGGCAGATCCCAGGTATCGTCTGAGACTACGCACTCTAGTTCATCCGCGTGCTTACGGATATGCTCCATCAGAGGTTTGAGTTCTTTAAAATAAGCTTGAGCGCGTTTTTCATTGCTTAATTCCTTAGCCTTACCAAGCAGTTTATCTATTTCGTTGGTATTACGTCTGACGTAATAAATCTTAGAAACCACTTCGCTTAAATGCGCTTTCTTATCTTCTAGTGCTGCCGGATCTATCTTAAGCCCTGCGTTTTCCTTCAGCTGCGTAAGCTCATGTAGCGTTTGCGCAAGAAGCTTTTCGTATTTATAGCCTGCGGGAACTACCGAGGCATTCACCATCTCCTTTAAAGTGTTGGCTTCAATTTCTAAGGTCAAATTGTAGGTGTGAATCCAGATATGGTAACGGGCAATCAACTCTTCTTTGGAAAAAACTTTATATTTCTCAAAGAGGTCAATATTCTTCTCTTCAGTCAATGCCTCTAACGCCTCGTAGGTTGCTGCGACATTAGGTAAGCCTCTTTTTTTAGCTTCTTTCACCCACTCTTCGGCATAGTTATTGCCTTCAAAACGGATATCCTTGGTCTCTTTAGCGATTTTACCGACCACTTTTAAAACTTCGGAATTAAAATCTTTGCCTGTGCCTTTGACGGTCTTAATCTCATTAGTTACATAATCTAGGCTTTCCGCAATAATACTGTTGATGATAGTAATAGGAGTAGAAATATTCTGCGATGAACCCACGGCGCGGAATTCAAACTTTGCACCAGTGAAGGCAAAGGTGGAAGTGCGGTTTCTGTCTGTCATATCTTTATTGAACCTGGGCAGCCGTGCAATCCCTAAGTCAATGATGTCTCTCTTAGAAACCTTGGATTTAGTACCATTCTCAAGCATATCCAGGATCGCAGTCAACTGCTCACCAAGAAAAACACTGACAATCGCAGGCGGCGCTTCATTGGCACCTAAACGGTGTTCATTCCCGGCTAACGCAACGCTGGCGCGTAAAAGGTCAGCATGTAGATAAACCGCACGTAATACCGCTACCAGGATGATCAGAAACTGCAGATTTTCTTCCGGGGTCTCGCCCGGATTCAAAAGGTTGTTTCCTTTGTCATCTGAGAGTGACCAGTTTAAGTGTTTACCGCTTCCGTTAATACAGCCAAACGGCTTTTAATTTAAGAGGCAAAATAAATTATGTAGCAGGGCTACTTTATACATTAACTACATAAGCAGCTGATTATGGTCTGCAGCAATATTTGACTCTTCAAAGATCGGCGCAAACTCATACTGGTGAGGTGCCACCTCATTATGCCGGGTCATCAAAGGAATACCCAGTTTATAGGCTTCCTGTGCCACCTCAAACATAAAATTAACTACACGCTCCTTAATCGTACCGAAATACTGGTCTTCCAATTGTTGCCCTTTAGGAGACGGCGCGCCAATCAAAGTCCTTCCGGACATCACTAGATCCTGGCGTAAATTATAATAATTCTTATCAATCAAAAAATACTCTTGCTCCGCTCCGCAAGTGGAGAATACCTTTTTGGTATCTTTGTGGCCAAAAAGTTTTAACAGACCAATCGCAGCCTTACTCAACGCCTCATCGGAACGTAAGAGCGGCAGTTTCTTATCTAGGGCTTCTCCGTGATAAGAAATAAATATTGTCGGGATACACAGGGTTTTACCTAGCGTGCTCTCAATGATAAAAGCCGGACTGCTGGGATCCCAGGCAGTGTAGCCGCGGGCTTCAAAGGTAGCGCGAATTCCTCCCGAAGGAAAGCTAGAAGCATCCGGCTCTCCCTGAATGAGTTTGTTACCAGAAAACTTTTCAATTACTTTACCAGGACCGGTAACAGAAATAAAACTGTCATGCTTCTCTGCGGTGAGGCCAGTCATCGGCTGGAACCAGTGAGTGTAGTATGTCGCACCCTTTGCGATTGCCCAATCCTTCATGGCGTTGGCAATCTCATTTGCCTGTTCTATAGAAATAGTTTTTCCTTCGGACATCCAGTCTTTAAATGCTACGAAGGTAGTTTTAGAGATGTGTATGCGCATCGTCTCCGTGCTAAAGGTATTCTCGCCAAAATAACTGGAGACTTTCTTAAAAGAATCGGGCTTAGCTAATTCTACGCCTTTAATCTTAAATAAAACCTTCTGCCTTATACTCATTTTTTCCTTTCTGCCTGCCGGTAGGCAAGCTTTAAAATATTAATATTACCCTATTGCTACTCCCCCTCTTTCTTCAGTTCGAATACGAATACATTCCTCCAAATCCAAAACAAAAATTTTACCATCTCCGGTTTCGCCGGTCTTAGCCCCTTTTATAATCGCCTTTATCGTCGGCTCAACAAAGTTCTCATTTACCGCAATCTCAAGGCGAATTTTTCTTAAGAGATTGCCGGTTTCTTTTGCGCCGCGATAAATCTCGGTAATCCCCTTTTGCCGGCCGTGCCCCATAACCTCACTTACAGTGATAAGATTAACCTCTTGTTTATAAAGCTCTTCTTTTACTTCT
>JBFZAD010000206.1:0-7149 GCA_041309125.1 Candidatus Omnitrophota bacterium | reverse complement strand
TTGCTCAAATTTCCGCTCAATCTCCCGATCAGGTATGTCTTCAAATTAAAAAAGGCTCTAACTGGGAAAGATGGACGTATGGGCAAACAGAAGATCTCGCTCAAAGGATAGGCGCATTTCTTATTAAAGAAGGTTTTAAAAAAGGCGAGTTTGCTAGTTTATGTGTAGAGAACCGGCCGGAATATGCAGCAATTTATTTGGGTATAACTACTGCCGGCCTTACCTGCGTTCCTTTAGATCCGCAGTTGACCGCTCAAGAAATAGAAAATCTCATCAATGACTGCTGCGCAAAAATCATCTTTGTTTCACACGCCGTTTTTCAGACGAACAATATTGATAAGCTAAAATCCGGGTTAAAAAAAATCATTATACTCGACTTGGAGATTGAACAAGAGCGCCTTATCGGCCTGGGGCAGGTCAAATCTACCTTGTGTGACGGGGTCAGTTGGCCTGAGGTTATTCCAGAAGATATCGCTTCGCTTATCTATACATCGGGTACTATCGGTAAGCCCAAAGGAGTGATGCTCACGCACAAAAATATCTGCTCTGATTTTCAAAGTATTGATAGATTAAAGCTCTTTACGGATAAAGATACTTTTATATCAATACTACCGTTGCATCATGCCTATCCTTTTATGATCACGCTGATTACGCCTCTTTTTTGCCGCGCACGGGTCACCTATACCTCCAGCCTTAGGAGCGATGAGTTGTTGAATTTAATGAGAGAGTCCGGGGTTACGGTATTAGTAGGAGTGCCGCAGCTTTTTTCTATGTTTTACGCACATATATTAGAGGAGATGAAGCAGGCATCTTTTTTACTCAAGGTATCTTTTTCGGTGTTGATAGGGATATTGTGGAAAATAAGAAGGTTTAGCGGAATAAATTTGAGCAAGCTGGTTTTGGCCAAGATACATAGTCCATTTGGAAAAACTTTGAGGTTTTTCGCCTGCGGCGGGGCTAAGTTAGATGAAGGAGCAGCCAGATATCTCGTTAAGATCGGTTTCACGATACTTGAAGGATACGGGCTTACCGAAACATCTCCGGTGGTAACCTTTAACCCCTTGAAGAGGCAGAAGATCGGCTCTGTCGGTCGAGTGATCCCGGATGTAGAATTAAAAATTGATAATCCTGACGCAGGCGGCATTGGTGAGGTGGTCATCAAGGGGCCCAACGTGATGAAAGGTTACTATAAACAAAAGCAGGAGTCCGGGAGCGTTTTAAAGGACGGTTGGTTTTATTCCGGAGACCTGGGCTATATCGATAAGGATGGTTATCTTTATATTACCGGCAGGAAGAAAGAGGTGATTGTTTTAAGTTCCGGCAAAAACATTTATCCCGAAGAAGTAGAGTCACAATATGCTAAAAGCCCCTACATTAAAGAAATTTGCGTTCTTGGCGTGGGTGGAGCGCAGGAGGTCAAATTGTCCGCCGTGGTAGTATTGGACACTGACTATTGCCGCAAGGCTGGGGAGGTTGATCTTAATAGCGTCATTAGATGGGAGTTGGAAAATCTATCTGCAGGGATGGCTCCTTACAAACGCATCAAGGGCTATATTATCACTAAGCAAGACTTACCGCGCACGCGGTTGGGTAAGATAAAAAGATATGAAGTTAAGGATAAATATACAGACGAGCTTAATGGTATAAAGTCAAAAGGTGCTGTGGGGGAAAGCCCCGCTATGGATGAGGATCTTGAGCTGCTTACTTGCGATGTCGGCAGGAAAATAATTGAAGTCTTGAATAAAGAAGTGCAGTTAGAAAGAGAGATCTGCCCGAGCGACCATCTGGAGTTGGACCTGGGCATTGATTCGTTGGGCCGCGTTGAACTAATAATAGCGTTAGAGCAGGCGCTTAACATCGCTATACCGGATGAATTAATTACCAAGGTTTTTACTGTCGGTGATCTTATTCTCCAAATTAATAAACTGGTTTTGGGGGGAGGGACTCAAAGAGAACCGCTTGCACAGCCTAAGAGCCAAACTTTGTGGAATGAAATATTGAACCAAAAGCCTGCCGAAAATATATTAAACAAGATAAATCTAGCGCCAAACCGGATAACCATTTTAGGCATGCTGCTTTTCGCTGAATTTTTACACCTGGTGTTCAGGATGATCTGGGGCTTGAAGGTTGCGGGAAGAGAAAATATTCCGCGAAAAATGAAGTGTCTCTTGTGCGTTAACCACAGCAGTTACCTGGATGCTTTTATTGTTGATGCTGCTATGCCGGCGAGTTTACGCAAGGGAATCTTCTTTGTCGGTTTTAAAGCCTATTTCGAACAGCCTTTTATCAGAAATATCATAAAATATATCAGGGTGATCCCCATTGATCCGAGCGTGCGCTTTGTCGAAGCGATGCAGGCAGCTGCCTATGCCCTGAGGAACAATAAGATGGTCTGTATCTTCCCCGAGGCCCAGATGACGATTGATGGAGAGGTTAAAGAATTTAAAAAAGGGATTGGGATATTGGCAAAAGAGTTGGATATCCCGCTGGTTCCGGTATTAATAACTGGTTCATATGAATCCTGGCCGAGGACAAAGACGCTCCCCAGACCGCATCCGATTAAAATAACCTTTGGCAGGCCTTTTAATTTTGGAGAGCTTAAAACAGCAGGGCAAAAATTGGGGGCCAAGGATGACTATGAAGCGATCGCCTTTGGCATAAGGCAAGAGGTTATAAAGTTGCAAAAGTCAGGCAATAAAGATGCTGTATAAAATTTTTCTATACGGCATTAATAAACCAAGCGATTATACCTAGGTACAATTGGATTTATTTAGTTTTCCTATAATAATGGTAAAAGCTTTATAAAGATGGAAAATTTAACCCAATGTTAGGGAAAGGATAAAGATATGTTTAATCATAAAGTTATGATTGTTGACGACAACAAAGAATTTTTAGAAGAGCTGGAAAAAACCCTGACTATTAGCGGCTATCATACGATTGCGGCGCATGACCCGTATTCAGTATTAGCGATTGCCTCTCGGGAAAAGCCCCATGCCATATTGTTGGACCTTAAAATGCCGGGGATGAGCGGATTTCAGCTTGCCCATGAGTTGAAGAGTTCTCCTGAGCTGCAACAAATTCCCATTATTGCCATGACCGAATTTTTCAGAGACGGGTATAAAATGCTTATGGAGATGTGCGGTATCAAGCGTTGCCTTAGGAAACCGTTTAATCCATTGAATGTGATTAGCGAGATCGAAGCGGTACTTGAATAAAATGGCGGAGGTGATATATGAAAAGACTTTTTGTAATAGGCGCAGGTTTATTATTAGCATCACAATTTATATGCAAGTCGTATGCCATAGAACTTTGCGAACCGCAGGATTATTATAACCTTGCGGATTCTTCCAAGTGTACAATAAATGACAATAAGGCAGTCAATCAAAACGACCCGCGGGAGCTTATGTTTGAGACGCTAAAAAACTATCCCTATGAGCATAAAGATAGGTTTTTAAAACTATTGCAAAGGAAAATCGAGCTGGTAGATAATTATTTGAAGCAACAACAAGGCCAAAATCAGACAGAAAAATCTAATGTTAGTATTGGTAAGCTTGAGCAGTCAAAGAGAGAGCTTTTCGAACAGTTGGAGATAGTAACTGCTGCTACTGCTGATAATTGGGTGAGCGTAAGAAATCAAGCGACTAGTGCGCTTAGGGAAGCAGCAAAAAGACTGCAAGAAGTTGAGTAAAGAACAAATCCGCATTGAAACCATAGAGAAATATTATAGTCCAACCGATATCGGTATGTATTCCTGTTGAGGGCTAGGTTTTTGACTGTTGCAAAAAATTCGTTTGACGGGCATATTTGGCGGAAGTAAAATATAGTCAGAAGGTTATATAATATTGAATATTCTGGTTGGGTAAAAGTTCAGTAAGTAACTATAAATGGAAAATAAAACAAGAACGAAAAAGCGGTTATCAAAAAATAGAGCCCAAAACGGTGAACGTGTCCGCCTTGAGGGGTTAGTGCGCAAGCAAGCGGTTGAGCTCAAGATTAAAAATGGGCAGTTAAAGAATGGGATGGCCAAACAGGCAAAGTCAGAAGAGCAGGTTTACATTCGCACTAAAGCGATGGAATCTACTGCCGAAGGCATTTTTATTATTGATGCCCAAAAGCCGGATTTTCCTGTTATTTATGCCAACCAAGCATTCCAGAAGATGACTGGTTATAGTAAGCGGGAAATCCTCGATCAAAATTATTTCGCACTTTATGGGGTCGATGCTGACCAGAGGATCATTAATGAAATTAAAAACGTGATACATCGAGGTGAAACTTTTCATGGAGAGATGCTGAGCTTTCAAAAGAACGGTAATAAATATTGGAATTTATTGCGTATTGCCCCGGTGCGTGATACCGGCGGTGTTGTTACGCATTATGTGGGCATTCAAACAGATGTTACTTTAATGAGGGCCAGGGAGCTAGAGATCGATGAACAGCGTGAAGAACTTTTACATGTTACCAGGGTAGGGAAGCTTGCGGAATTTGTCTCTTCTTTGGCCCATGAGATTAGCCAGCCTCTCACGGCCATTCTTTCCTACGCCCAAGCTGCTCAACGTATGCTCATGGACAAGGAACCCAAGCTGCGGGAGATTCTTCAGTATATCATTAACGATGATCAGCGGGCGGCTGGGGTTATCCAACGATTACGCGTACTGTTAAAGAAGAGTAGTTCTGAAATGAAGCTTTTGGATATTAATACCCTGATTAACGAAACAATTGTTCTTATTGCAACTGATGCTACCGTAAGGAACATTTTTTTAAAACTCGAGCTGGAAAGTGGTCTTCCGCTTGTCCGTGGTGACCGCATACAACTGCAGCAGGTTTTGCTGAATCTTATCAGTAATAGTTTTGATGCCCTGGAGAATAATCTTTCGCCCCGTGAAATATTGATTAGCACTTCGCGTAAAGATGCTGATACAGTCACCGTCTCGGTAAAGGACTCCGGATGCGGCATACCCGCACATAATATACCCAAGCTTTTTACGCATTTTTTTACCAGCAAGCTAGATGGGTTAGGTATGGGGCTGTCTATCAGTCGCTCTATCATTGAGTCGCATGGCGGACGAATGGAAGTAAAGAATAATCCTGACCACGGCGTAACATTTTATTTTACCATTTCTGCGGGTAAGAAGGATGTTTAGATGAGTAATTCCGGCTCTACTATTTACATTGTTGATGACGATATTTCTGTTTGTAGAGCATTATCTTTGTTGTTAAAATCGTACGGTTTTAATGTCCAGACGTTCACCCGTGCAGCAGATTTTTTAACTTTTAAACATCCTAAAGTGCCATCATGCTTAGTCTTGGATATCCGCTTGCCAAACATCAATGGTTTTGCCCTTCAGAAAGCAATGGCCAGCCGTGGGATTATTACTCCTATCGTTTTTATTACCGGACATGGTGATATTCCTATGAGCGTCAAAGCGATGAAAGCAGGAGCGGTTGATTTTCTTCCCAAGCCCCTTACTGAAAAGAAACTGCTTAATGCTATTACGCAAGCCATCTCAAAAAGCAAAATTCAGAATAAAAAACAAACTGAAATAGCAAAAATTAAGCGGCGCGTAAAGATTTTGTCACCACGAGAGCTAGAAGTTTTCCGTTTTGTGGCTAAGGGGATGTTGAATAAGCAGATTGCTTCAAGGCGGGGAACTGCTCTCCAAACCATTAAGGTCCACCGCGGCCGGGTTATGCAAAAGATGCAAGCTAAGAATGTTACCGAGCTCATCCACTTGGCTCAAAAAGCAGGCCTTATTTCTCCCCAGCATTAGTAGGTCCGCATACTTCAAAGATACAATTTTTCTTCCAAAATAATAAAATCCTACGGTTATACCCAAGTACAATTGATTTAATCCGCAGAAATTCCTAAAATGAATCAGTAAAATGTTTCTTGTTTGGAACCTCATCTAAATACAGTATTTATTGGTTGGGCCGGTGTATACAATAGCGCAAGGAGGTTAGATATGAAGAAGATAATTATATTTTTTTTATTGATCGTGCTATCGGGCTGCGGTTTTGTTTTCCAAAATTTTGACCAAGGTGAGCGTAAGGGGTTAGCGTATGGAATGTCCAAAGATGAGGTAGTTGCCAAGATCGGCCAGCCGCAAAAAGTAAGTAAGATGATCATCGATAATAGAGAATACGATGTTTGGGAATATCCCAATAATGACCGGGCAAAAATAGAGAAAATGAATGCGCTGGGGATTATCTACTCAGAAGTACTTTTCTTTGACGGTAAGTTAGTGCAGCGCGATAAAGATAGGGTTTATGGTCAGCCAGGATATCAATTTCTTGAGTCTGTCAATCCCGAAGGCGGAGTTAACAGTGCGCAGAGGTAATCAGAATGTTACCTGAGAATAAGCAAATTTTTGTTGTGGATGATGATAAGTCAGTATGCCGCGCACTGGGGGTGCTGCTGGATACATACGGGTTTAGCGTGAAGACTTTTATTTGTGCCGAGGATTTCTTTAGCGTTGTATCGAATATCGACCTCGGTTGTTTAATCCTGGACATTCACATGCCGGAATTAGACGGATGGGAAACGCTCCAGCGCCTCCTTAAATCAGGATCAAACCGGCCGGTTATTATAATGTCAGCGGACAAAAACGGAGGGCTTAACGAAAGGGCGAAAAAAGCTGGGGCCGTGGGGTATTTACAAAAACCGTTTGATGACCAAGCGTTAGTTGATCTTATCAATATTGCCAATAGTAGGAAAACCGCTGACAATAAAAAAAAGTGAAGAGCTGAAGTTAGGCGAAAAAAAAGGAGGGGATAATGTTAAATTGGGCTGTTACATTTTTTGTTATTGCGATTATTGCTGCGTTGTTCGGTTTTACCGGCATTGCGGGTTCTGCAATTGAAATCGCAAAGATTTTGTTTTTTGTTTTTTTGATTTTAGCGGTCCTTTCTTTTATTTTTGGAAGAAGAAAGGCTATGTAATTAGCCGGTAAAAAAGAGTGGCAATCGCTTATCTGCAATAATACTTAAATTTAGCGATTGAGATAATAAATCAACGCTGTGCTGTAAGGGGGAGTTTAGCGCTATGAAATGTACAAAACGGATGTCGGTGGGTTTTTGTATTTTGATTTCAGTGAGTACTGCTTTTCTTCTGAACGGTTGTGTATGGGGGGTAGGCAGGGAGCATAATCGGTC
>JBFZAD010000205.1:0-8771 GCA_041309125.1 Candidatus Omnitrophota bacterium | reverse complement strand
AGGGGAATATTCTACTTTCTCTGGCGTGCGCAATCCAGAGCAGATTAAAGCTTCCATAGAGAAAGGGGATACGGAAAAGGTAATCTTTGATTTAGAGACTGATTTCCAGCAGGTATACGATTTGATTAAGCAATTTGCGACTGTAAGATTAAGCCAGGAGGATGACCTTATTGTAAATTCCATAATAATACTCGAAGCATTTATAGATAAAAATCCAAATCACCCCAGAAGCGAAGATATATATTTATTGTTGATAAGATTAGCCATGAGCTATGGATTGGATACAAGGCTACTCCATTACTGTCAACTGGCAATAGAGCTTAACCCTAAAAATATAACCGCCCGCAGATATTTGGTGGATTTCTACAGCAGAATTCAGGATTTTGATAGAGCAATTGCACAGCTGGAAAAAATTACTGAGTTAAATCGAGATAATGCAGGAGATTTTATACTCTTGGGTTCGCTTAATTTTGATACAGGCCGCTATGTAGAAGCACTAGCCTCATTTTGTGATGCTCTTGAATACTCGGTATTAAGTGTCCAGAGGGCAGCTATTTGCCAATTCCTGGCGCGCTCCTATTTTGAATTAGATAGGGCAGAAGATGCAATTATCGCTTATCATGTGGCAGCAAATATGGACTTTAAGTTTTATGGAGAAATGCGCAGCGATATTGCATTAATGTGGGATGTTTATATAGAAAAAGTCATGTGTCAAACACAGGAGCCAATACATCATTTCAACCTTGGGTTAGTTCATTTAGAATATGACGATCCAGAAAGAGCGCTTGAGGCTTTTAAGGATGCCAACAGTATAGACCCACTATTCCCTGACCTTGGATTTTACATGCAATTAGCCCAGGCAGTCAATTACATAAAAGATGACACTGAGGCCGCAGGAAGGATTCTGCTAGAAATCCAGAAAAGTTTTCCTAAAAAGTCTAGAGCCAGCCTTCTTTTCTTACGCAACCTTTCCATTTATTACCTTAAGTCTAAGATTGAGCAGAATCTCGATAATTCTTTGGAGTATTGCAATAAGAGTCTGCAGATAGACCAGCATGATTTGCGTAACATTCTACAGCGTGGGCTTATCTACCTTGAAATGGCCTTTAAGCTGGATGCAGAAAAGATTACCAAAGCTGCTGGTGAAAATTTTGCTGAAGCTGGTAGAGAATTCGGGAGGATTATTTCTTATCAAGAGCAACTAAGGAGCCCTGATATAAGAACCATTGCAAAGGCATACTATGGCAAGTCTGCCGTTCTCTATAAGAGTAATAATGACCTCTTGGGCGCCATATTTTATATAGATAGTGCATACATGATAGACGGTAAAGATAAAGCGATTAAAAAGCTATACTATTACCTCCATGCTGAATTGTACATGCGGGAAAAGAAATTCGATATGGCAATTAAATTCATAGAATACCTGTCTGAAGATGAACTCTTCTGGGAGGCTATTGTGCTGCTTGCAAGGGCATTAAAGAGTAAAGGGAAGACAAAGGATGCGATTGAAACACTCAAGAAATATTTCAGTAAATTAGTTAATGATATCGATAAGGACGAATATTATTTCCTATTAGGCAGTTTTTCTTTGCTCAAGGAGCCTATAAAGGCAAGAGAATATTTTAGCCAGATAAAAGATAAAGACAGATTTGGTGAAAATTTAGGTGAGCTAATCAAAAAATCAACCAGTCTATTAAAAAGCCCAAAGGTTATAAAGTTCCAGCGTAAAGATGATGAGCGTAATTATCAGCCTTGTGAGTTCCTATTCCCTAACCGCATCAAAGATTTTGAATTTTGCATGGCAGAAGATAGGCACTGGCCTGGCTATGAAAAAAGCAATAATCCGAATAAGAAAAACAAGCAAAAAGCCACAGCCGCTAAGGCAAGAGATAAAGATGATCGTTTAATCGAGAAATTTATAGATAACGTCCTTATTCCGTCAATCAACCGTTCCAATAAAGAAAAATCCCAGATAAAAAAGCTTTTCAAGATCAATAAAAAGAATGCCGATAGAAGATTGGCTCATATCGCCGGTGTTATCTTGGCAACCGCTAAGAATCCAATGAAGACGCTCTATTTTATGCACCTTGAGAATATTACAAAACGTAAAGATCAATTAGAAAAAATCCTTAAGCGGGATGAAAACGTCATATTCGTAGGTGATCAAAAAGAAATAAAAGAGCTCATTGGCCTCATAGGAGCCCTGCGATTTGCATCTGCATTCCCGATATCAAGAAGGTTGTATATAATACAGTGCGGCTCCATCAGGCTCATTGACTCCAAAGAAATTCTTGATACTACAAAGGATATTATAGCGAATATTGCGAAAGAAACGCTTGAGTCAGATACAGAAGATTTCTTAGCCAGTTTATTAGCAAGAATGATGAATGTCGGCAGGAGGAAAGGAGACTGGGATGCAGAGAGCGTTAAAAGATATATGGCTAAATATAAGAAAATGCGAATGACCGGCGAGGATACTGAATTAGCCTCTCTTGACCAAGAAACGACCTATGATGAGGCAGCCTCGAATTATTTAGCCCCTTCAGAATTTGCCTCTCCTGAGGAATATGTTACTAGATTTGATCCTTTTGTAACTGCTGCGTTAGATAATCTCATTGAAAGAGCTGCAAGAACCGCTGCAAAATCAAAGATTTTTAGACAAAGGGTTTATGAAGAAAAGAAATTAAAAGAGATAGGCTCAGCGCAAGGGGTAAGCAGAGAGAGAATACGCCAAATTGAAGAGCAAACAACAAAAGAGATAAGGGATAAATTTTTCATTACCCGCAAAGCAATGGCAAAAGAGTTAGAAAAAGAAGCAAAACTTAATAGGCCAAGAGAAGATCCAGGCAAGGGTTCTGAAGATGCGATTACTGAAAGTGATATTGCCAAGCTAGTTAAGCACCTCTCTAAGCAGATACCACCTCGTGCCCCTGGGGAAGACATACGTAAGTTAAAAAAGACTGAACCCGAAGGTGAAGATGAGGGTTACGATGAAGTTCTTGACTTTCTATACGGAGAAGATAACCCTGAAGAAGGCTCTATAAGTTTAGGGGACAGTTCTGGTGTTTCTGATCCTGTGGTAGAGAAGAAGTGGCAAGGTAATCCTGATAATGACTCCAGCAGCCCGGTGGACAACGGCGGTATTGGACAGCGTATAGCGTATAGCGGAAAGCGGATAGTAAAAGCCCTAATCGCTATCCGCTATCCGCTAACCGCTAAAGAAAAAGACAGCGGTGCCAGTAGCCTGAGGGTCAACGGCGGCGAAATTTCCTCCACTCCATTAAATAAAAATTTAAAATATAGCTTATTCAATAAAGTTGTTCCTAATGTAGCCATAATAATATCTGGCTTAGTGATAATCATATCTGGCCTGATGACATCGAAATTAGGCTATCAGTTGCTGGGTTGGATATCTATGACTATTGGAATAATAATAGAAGTAGCTGGTGTTTTGATGAGTATGCAACACTTAAGAATTACAAGGAATAAAGAACAGGCCTATTATGGAATTTTGAATCAGTTGTTGAATTATCTAATCGTATTTATCTCAATGGGGTTACTAATTACTTCTGCCCCATTAGGCATAGTTCTTTATTCTGATTATAAAGCCATAAAAGAACTTCATTCCCTTGTCTCTGTTTATTCCTATAATTTAGAAGAAATTAGCTCAAGAATTACATTCTACCCAAGCGGTTCTATATTTCCTGTTGATGAGAGTGTTTCAAATAAATCTTTGGCCGAATTTTTTGACTCATCTGACCTGTCATCTTTCGAGGTAAATCTACGATTATTTAAATATGACGATAGGATCTACAGAGTTATTGCAAAGGGTGGAGAAAAACAAGTTGTTTTTAAAAAGGCTCCCCATATTCTTGGTTTCGGTTTTAAGGAAATAATTAATATCCACACTCATCCATATATTTATCCTGGTTCTAATCTTCCTTCTTGGGAAGATTTTAAAGTAATAAAGAATGGGACGCAATATTATGTATTTCTAAGGGGGGTTTTAGTAAAATATGAACAACGGAAACCTCTTGAAGTATCAGATGAATATCTGGCAATCATAGATGGAACCACACGAGTATTTAGATATCAGGATTTAAGTGTTAACGAATTCAGAAAGCTTGAAGATAATTTTGAAACGATAATTAAAGATGGTGCAAAGAGTATCATGTTAGTTTATCCAAACGGCCATTGCGTAATTTTCGATAGTTCTCTTAATCTTGAAAAATTATTAAATAATAATTATGGTCAGTCTTCCCCTAGCTCTTTAACTAACAATACCTTAGAAGTAAAACAGACCAGTGCTAAGAGTAATGAACTAGGAGCAAAAACTACAAGTCAAAGTGGCGTGAGTGACAACAGCGCCAGCAGCCCGGTGAACAACGGAGGAAAGCTGGAGCCATACCCTGGTTTCTATAAGCGAAAAGCAATGTATGGAAAGTTTGTTAATTCAATTGATAGTATGGAGGCTAATAGGAATATGAGTTTAGTTGCTGGCGTAATTTGTACTATAGGTTCCTACGCTATCTTGCAGGGTATTGCGCCGTCGCTGATTACAGTATTTCCCATGGCAATTACAGTGTATAACTTATTGCGCACAGCACTATTTTGGCAGCGCAGGGCACACCATTTAAAGAGAGTAGCTTTGGGCAGGGATTATTATCAAAAGACATTTGGTAACCATGAGTGGCTTAAGCGCCATATAGCCTGGAAGAGAATTGCTTATTCTGTATTTGTTGTATTAAACCTTATATTTCCTTTGGTATGCATAACAAATATTGCTTTTATTATTTCTGGTATTAGCATTCCTCTATTGTTAGATATCAGACAATTGAACGGCTGGATTTGGTATGTTGCATTTGTCGGATTCGCTGAATTTATCCATTACGCAGTTTTTGTAGTTAGTGGAGATTTTGGGCTAGGAGATAAAATAATTAAGAATTGTTACAGTAGAATTTCTAGGATTCTAGATAAATTAAGGGGTATTGACGTGGGCAATAAACGCTATTCCTATTGTAAGAGGCCGCTTAATAGGATGATCGGCGGAATAAAGGGGCAGGAAATAAAGTTTTTACAGCACAGACTGCGAAAAATCGGCTTTTGGGAAGATTATCGTACTAAAAATCAAAAATTAAATATTGAAGGCGTACAGTCTGGAAAAAAGAATGATGCCGGCAGCTCGATGGACAACGGCGGTATTGGACAGCGTATAGCGTATAGCGAAAAGCGGATAGTAAAAGCCCTAATCGCTAACCGCTATCCGCTAAACGCTAAGAAGGATAACAACAGCGCAAGTAGCCCGTTGTATGATAAAGGCAAAGATGCTTCTTGGGCAAATGAAAAAAATCCTGCTGGTTTTCCTTTAATAAGGATTACTGAAAGCATGCATGAGCCTCTGTCTGTTGATAAGGCAGAAACATTACGCCTAATTCTTGGTAAAGCAATAGAAGAAATTGGGACAGAGAATATTAAGATGATGAATCCTATTTCTTTTGCCAGGGAGCTCGCTGCATATTTTAACTGTGTGATATTTGATTTCGGAGATCAAGAAGATATAATGCTTGCCGATACCATATTTAGAGAGGCGGGCATCAATTTATTTAGCCTCTTTCGTAACCCCTTAAATTTTGATGCATTTTTAGTGTATGTTGGGCATGAGCCATATATCTTTTACGAAGGTTATTCACCGGATTACAGACCTTTTAGCGTTCTTAAGTCCGCAGCTGATTATGATGGCTATATCTTTTATAATAGTTCTTCTGAGATAAACCTCATTGATTATTCTCTCGCGGTCCATGAGATTGCCGAGTTTCTCGTAGAGGCCTTTGTCGGGGTTAATAGTAATTTTGCGGATGTCCTTAAGCATGCTAATCCTATTGTGCTTGAACAGGAAATAAACTTTGCACTTAGAATAGGAGAGTTTCATGTTGTAGAAAATTTTATATGCAAGGAATTACCCAAGGATAATAGCATTCTGCTTAAGGGTGAATTTGAAAAAATAAATATCCTACAGAAGATGGTGCGCGAAGTCTATCTCAAATATATAGATGTATTAGAGAGTAAGCTGGAGAGTGAAAACAGCTGTGAGAAACCTGAACAAGATGGCTCCAGCAGCCCGGTGAAGGATAATGATGGAGAAAGTAAAGAAGAGGATATTATTTCTATCCTAAGAAAAACAGATGGCAACCAAACTAAAGCAGCAGCTTTATTGGGAATAAGTCGGGCTGCTTTGTGTCAGAAGATAGCAAGATACAAGATGTACGATAAAGAGTTTATGATAAAACTAAAAGAAATAGTGGATAAATCTAAAGAAAGAGCAGTTGATGCCGAAATAAAAGATATTATAGAGGCATTAAGAAAGACAGAGTGGAAAAAATTTGAAGCTGATAAGCTTTTGACAAAAAGATCGGGATGGTTAGGAAAGAGAATCAAGAAATATAACCTAGAGGAAAATGAAGATTTTAAAAAAGCAAAGGCCGAGATAGAAGAAAAAAAGGCTGCTCTTGTTAAAGGCGCCTTGCTAAAAACAGGTGGCAATCAAAGAAAAGCAGCAGCTTTATTGCCAATAAGTCAACCTGCAATATGTAGGAAGATAGCAAAATACAATAAATACTATGAAGAGTTTATGATGAAGCTGAAACAGGCAAATGATAACGCTACAGAAAAAATAGTTGAAGCCCAAATAAAAGATATTATAGAAGCCTTGAAAGGAACAGAGTGGAAAAAATTTGAAGCTGATAATCTTTTGACAAAAAGATTTGGTTGGGTAGGTTATAGAATCAAGAAATATAACCTAGAGGAAAATGAAGATTTTAAAAAGGCAAAGGCCGAGATAGAAGAAAAAAAGGCGGTTCTTGAAAAAGAACAAATCATAGAAGCCTTAAAGAAAACCGGAGGTAATCGTAAGAAGGCAATAGAATTGGAGCTATTAAAGATGGCTTATTCTACTCTCTCTAGAAAGGTAAAGAAATATAATATTAAGAAAGATTCGGTGATTAAACAAGTAGCCCAAGCAAAAGAACAAGAATTTCAGATAGATGCAGAGATAGTAGAAAAAGAACAACCGAAGCCTGCAACCAGCACAGATGATTTAAGTAGACCTGAAAGAGTTGCAGAAGATGATGACAGAGACATTCAAAGAGAGACAAAATTGGATAAAGAAAAAACATTGGGTCTGCTTAAGAGAAAGAACAGAGAATATTTAATAAAAGAATTTCTCTCAACAAGCATAACAAAAGAGGACGAAAAGAAAGCCTTAAGACTCTTGATGGACCCCAAGAGAATGAGGAAAAAAGAGAGAAATTTGACAATTAGTGAGCTTTTAAAGAAAGGCGTATTCAAAAAAGATGAGCCTATTATTCGCAAGAAGATAGATAAAGTAATTGCAATCCAGGAAGAGCAATGGATAGAATCTCTAAGAGATGACCTGGATCTTGAAGATACCGATACAGATTATAGCTTGGATGGACTCCAAGACATAGTTAAAACCTACAGGAAACCCAAGGATGAAGACAACAATAGTTCCAGCAGCCCGGTGGATAATGGCGGTAAGACAAGGTCACACGACACAAAGTCACACGTCACACGTTACGATGGACGACGGACGAAAGGACGATGGATGACAGACGAGAATAATAATTCGAGTAGCCCAATGGACAATGTTGGGCAAGATAGAGCTCAAGTTATGCGCGAGTATGTATTTGATGATGATGGCATAATCATTGGGTATTCTTTTAGGCATAAGAAATTAGGAATGATTGTAAGGGAAATGCAAACGAAAATTAAAAGAATTGATATTGAAGAGTTATCAGATAAGGATATAAGCACTATAAGAATTTATTATATCAATGGAAAAGAGCGCATAATTAGGTTCACTCCACATGGTATTGAGCAGCAGGTTAAGAATGATGGAGGCAGTGAAAGCTTCGGACTACAAGATGGACGAAAGAAGACGGACGAGAATAATAATTCCAGCAGCCCGATGGACAATGGCGGCGGAACAAAAGTCAAAAGTGAAAAGGCAAAAGGCAAAAGTAAGGAAGGACGAGAGACGAAAGGACGAGAGACGAGAGACAAGAATAATAAATCCAGCAGTCCAGCGCAGAAGGATATCCAAAGGAAATCATTTAATGAACTCTGGAATCTCTGGAAAGAGAAAAAGCTGCTTCCGGAAAATACATCTCATCCTGCACAATGGCCTGTTTCTTCTGAGGATGAAGAGGATTTGAAGGAAATTTATGCTTCTTTATCGCTTTCTGAATTAAACGATGCATTATATTCTTTGATAAACCGCATATATGAATTATGGGAATATCGAAATTTGTCTATTGCAAAAACAGAGTATCCTTATTTGCACTGGATAGTAGATCATTTGAGTGATTTTGGCAAAGACGTCATTCATGATTATTATCATGGTGAATTTCTGGACAAGATTTTTATTACCCCATTGTCTAGAATAGAATCGCTAGAAATGAGTTTGAGAATTCTCAAAAATATGGAAGTAGGGAAAATTAGTAAGAAAAAATTCGATGATTATCTTGAAATGAAGGTGTGTATTCGCGAGATCGTGCGGCGTTGGGAGAGAGAATCTACAGATAGCACTAGCTTCTTCTCAAGCAGCCCCATGGATAATGGCGGAATTCAAGGGCGTGATTTGCAGGGCAAAGATAAACGTAAACAAATCTCAATTCTCAAGGATGATTATTGGCTCCTCAAGGAGAGAGTAAAGGAAGATGAATCATACAAGGATATATCTGAATTCTGGTGTT
>JBFZAD010000204.1:0-2899 GCA_041309125.1 Candidatus Omnitrophota bacterium | reverse complement strand
TGGGTAAATTCATCAGCAGTTTGGAGTCTGATGAAATATTCTTGAATATTACAGAGGCTAATATTAAATCTCTGGAGGAAAGCGTCAATCACGAAATAACCCTATCTTTGAATTCTTTTGTAAGGGTTACAGCAGAATAGGTCAGGTGAGTTTATCATGAAACAAATGTTATGGATTATAGTTTTTTTATTCTTAAATATATTTAATTTATATGCTCAAGAAGAGTATATTTATGATTCCCAGGGCAAACGCGATCCAATGCTCCCTTTGATTTCAAAAGAAGGCGTAATCCTATTAACAAAAGATAAGGTTGGTTTGTCTGATTTGTATCTAGAGGGTATCATGTATGATCCGGGAGGAAATTCATTTATATTGGTTAATGGTAAGGTATTCAAAAAGGGTGATGTGATAGATGCATTTAAGATAGAAGAAATTAAAGAAGAGGAGGTGTCATTATCTAAAGAAGACAAAACCTATCAATTAAAGTTGATTAAAGAGAATAAATAATCATAAATGACATCTCTTTATTTAAACTTTTTTTTATATTTATTTCTTTTTTTTGAATTTTGGAGTATAATAATAAAAGTTAAAGTGAAATCAAAAAAGGAGGCAAGATGTTGAATAAAAGGGTTGGTTTAATTTCCTTATTATTATTTTTTCTTGCGATTGGCTTAATATTTATTAGTGGAACACAAGGACAGGAATCAAGCGCGCCTGGGGTACAAATTCAAGAAGTTCCGCAGGTTGTTAATGAGGCTGCTCCTATTCCAACGGGCTACGAGAAGGATGTAACCAATTTGACATTAGAGTTTAAAGATGCAGATATTCAGACTGTTTTGAGGATGGTTGCACTAAAAGCAGGGATAAATATTGTTTCATCGCCTGAAGTAGCCGGAACTGTAACGATGCGCTTGGCAGATGTCCCATGGGAAAAGGCATTAGATGTAATCTTAAAGACTTATGGCCTTGCATATGAGAGACAGGCAAATGTCATTTTAGTTGCGCCAATGGATAAGATGACGGAGATGAAGCAGAAAGAAGCAGAGCTTGCCCAGATTCAGCCGACTGCAACCGAAGTTTTTAATTTAAAATTCATTGATGCAAGAGATGCCAAAAAGGCATTAGAGCCGCAGCTATCTCCTAGAGGAAAGATAGATTTCCTAGAGATGAGCGGACAGGCTGGATGGGAGTTTGGAACATCTGGTTCTACAGGTAAGCGTGAGAGAAAGCCAGGAGAAGTTTTGAGTCGTTCTAAAGTGCTTATTGTTACAGATATACCTCCTGCCCTTGATAAGGTTAGAGAGGCATTAAGAAAAGTAGATATTAAACCTCAGCAGGTTTTGATTGAGGCCAGGATTATTGAGGTGAGAAGAGATTTTTTGCGAGACTTAGGCCTTGATTTTGGAACGGGTCAAAATGGCGCAACAACTACGGCGATAGAATCTGTAACTGCCAATAAGACAAAGGCAGGAGATGCTGCAAGCGATGTGGGTGCCCAGATTTTAGGCTCCAGGATAGAGCCGTCAGTATTTGGTGATATGTCTGGCATTACTTCTACATTCCCTCTTGGGACAGGCTTAGACTTTCAGTATAGAAAGCTAACGGGCACACAATTTGAAATATTACTCCATGCATTGGAAGAGGATGTGAATACGAATACTCTTTCAGCGCCGCATATAATTACATTAAATAACCAGGAAGCAACGATATTGGTTGGAGAGAAATATCCTATAGTTACAACAGAACAAAGTACCGAAAGTCCCAATGTTTTCTCAGTAACGCTTGATCACTATGAGGATATTGGAATACAACTTAACGTTTCACCTCAGATTGCCGGCGAGGACTACATAAATATGGTTCTACATCCAGCAGTTACAGACAAGGGTACAAATGTTGCTACTAATTATCCAATTATAAATACTCGTGAGGCAGAAACAAGGGTGCTTGTTAAGGATGGAGAGACTATTGTAATAGGTGGTTTGATGCAAGATGTTATAAGTAAAAGCGTGATAGGAGTGCCTTTTTTAAAGGATATTCCGTGGATTGGAAAGCTCTTCAGAAGAGATACCACGGATACACTAAAGAAAGAATTGTTAATATTTGTTACTGCAAAGATACTTAAAGGTGATGCAACAGCTGAAGCTAAGATAGCAGAATATAAAGATGGCTATAGCCAAGCAATAGATTATTTCAAGAAAACTAAGGCAGCTGATGTAATCAACAAAGAAGAAGTTTTTGGAAAAGAGCCAGAAGTTCAGCAAGAGACATTGCCAGCTCCAGCAGAACCAGAAGAGAAGAAGTAAAATCAGTTTTTGACTTTTATTTAATAAACAAAAAAAGGCAGCGAGTTTTGCCTTTTTTTGTTTGCCGCAGCAATGAAGTTTAACTACAAAATTATTTTTTCTAAAGAGGGGGACTTGCGATTTGTATCGCATTTGGACCTTGTCAGACTTTTTACCAGGGCTCTTCGAAGGGCAGAGCTTCCATTGTATTTAACATGTGGCTTCAACCCTCACCCAAAACTAAGCTTTAAAAGGGCATTAAAGGTGGGAGTTGAGAGCAATGATGAAGAGTTAAATATTGTTCTCAATGAAGCCATGCAAGCCAATGAAATTAAAAAGCGTTTAGATAGGCAAATGTTTAACGGAATTAGTATAAAAGGAGTCACATTAAATTGAGTAATGAAATCTTAGTAAATGCGCAGGAGCCAAATGAGAAAAGAGTTGCTATTGTAAAAAGCGGCAAGCTCTTTGATTACTTTATTGAGCGGCCTGAAGGCAAAACAGTAGTTGGCAATATCTATAAGGGGAGAATAGAATCTGTTGTTCCTTCAGTTGGAGCTGCATTCGTTGATATTGGCCAGGAGAAGAATGGTTTTCTTTATCTGTCAGATTATTTT
>JBFZAD010000203.1:0-7350 GCA_041309125.1 Candidatus Omnitrophota bacterium | reverse complement strand
TTGCTTGTAAATTTAAATATATACATAAATTAAAAAGTTAAAAATACTATCTATACACATAATATTTTATAAATAATCCCAAAAAGAAACCATAATATTTTTTTCATATCTCCATCTCTTCACTAGCTACCAAACACCAACCCTGCCTCGCGGGCAGGCGGGCACTAAACACTAACCGCTATCCGCTAAACGCTATCCGCTATACGCTATAAACCGTTTTATTTAATTATTCTCCAGAACTTATTATGTAACCGACTTGCTCCTTTATTCTTTTTAGTTGCCCATCAATAAAATAAAAGCTTATTAAATAGGCGTTCCAGCCATACGTTAATGTTTCTTCATTGCCTTTTTTATAATAATTAACTTGTTCCCATTCCATTTCAACAGATTTTTTATCAACTGCATCTTTTGGCATATTTATAAAGAAATTTTTATTGTAATCAATAACCTTAGATGAGGCAGGCACATCAAGGCTTCCGCTTTGGACAACAGGAGCCTCTTTAATAATAACTGCTCTTCTTTTCAGAATATTCTGATAGTAAGGACACCTCTTAGGCATAACTTTAAATAAATAAGCTAACGAGAATAATATTAATACTACTATAATTACAGTTATTACTTGTTTTTGCTTCATCTTACCTCTCCCAACCTAGTACACCGCGTAGGAATTAGGAATTAGCAGGAATTAGGACCGTTTCCTTATAATTGTCTACAGAATAAAAAGTTATGGAGGAACTGTCCCCCCTATTTAACTCTCACTATTCGCTAAACACTAACCCTGCCTGCCGGCAGGCAGGCGCTCGCCTCACACTCTATGCGCTTGACTCATCGAATTTACCGATTTTGCGAAACTTTTTATATCTCTGCGAAAGGAGTTGTTTTGTCGGAATTTCTTTTAATTCGTCTAGATTTTTAATTAGGGATTTCTTGAGGATTTTGGCCATCTCTTCTGGATTGTGGTGGGCGCCGCCAATGGGTTCTGGTATAATCTCATCAATGATTCCAAATTTTAATAAGTCGTTGGCAGTTAATTTTAGAGCCTCTGCTGCGTCTGGGGCTCTGGAACTACTTTTCCAGAGAATCGCAGCGCAGCCTTCAGGAGATATAACAGAATAATATGCATTTTCTAATACGCAAACCCTATCACCTATGCCCACGCCTAGGGCGCCGCCGCTTCCGCCTTCGCCTATAACCACTACCACAATAGGAGTAGCGATATCGGCCATCTCTCTCAAGTTATAGGCAATTGCCTGGGCTTGGCCTCGCTCTTCTGCGCCAATGCCTGGGTATGCGCCTGGAGTATCAACAAAAACAACAATTGGTAATTTAAAATTCTGTGCAAGCTGCATAAGCCGCATTGCCTTACGATAACCTTCAGGATGAGCACAACCAAAATTTCTTTTTATGTTTTCTTTTGTATCGTGACCCTTTTGATGGCCCAACACCATAATCTTAAAACCGTTTAATCTCGCCATACCTCCAATCAATGCCTTGTCATCTGAAAAAAGCCTGTCGCCATGCAATTCTACAAAATCAGTCATTATCATATTTATGTAATCTAACGAATAAGGCCTCTTCGGATGCCTTGCAATCAAAACGCGCTGCCAGGCATTCATATTTCCGTATGTCTCTTTTCTTAACCTATCCAACTTCTCTTCGAGTTTTTTCACTTCAGAATTTATATCAATGTTCTTACTGGAACTTAAATTCTTAAGCTCATTGATCTTTTTTTCTAACTCTGTTATTGGTTTTTCAAAATCTAATCCACTCATGTCTTTTAGGTTTATATAGAAACAAGCTTACAAGAAGAAAGCTGTACTAATATGTTAAAATTTCTATCTATTAATCAATGATTGTGACCTTGGTACCGATGGGTAGGAACATGAAGAGCTCTTTGACATTATCATTAGTCATACGCACACAGCCTTGAGTTTCCTGTGTTCCTATTGTTGAGGGATTGGTTGTTCCGTGTATGCCATATCCGGCTAAATCAAATCCCATCCAATGCGTACCTAAGATATTCTCTGGATCTTCAGGTAAAATCGCGACTCCTTGTTTATACCAGACAGGGTTTGGTATCTTGTCTTTTATTGTAAAGCCTCCTATTGGGGTAGAATTATCCTTTCCAGTTGAAACTATATACGTCTTGATCATCTCGTCTTCAGCCTTCAAAATTAAAATGTTCTGCGATTTATCAACTACAACATTAAAGGGCTTTGTCCAAATCTTTAATTGCCTGCCTACACGTATAGTATCGCTGCTTAAGTTATTAATCTTTTTTATAAGCTCCACCGTTGTATTAAACTGCTTCGATATCTTTACAAGATTGTCTCCCTGTTTAACCTCATAGACTGTGCTTGTATCGGGTTGACCCGAAGGAGAGAGTATTAACTTTATATTTATGTCCTCTAAGGTCTTCTGCCATTCTTGGATTCTTGCATCTTCAAAAAAATCAGAAATTAGTTTTTTATACGTCTCTTTTGCCCCTTCATAGTCTGATTTTTCCTCCTGTTGTTTTACCTGAGCAACAAGCTTTTCTAAGCTAAGTCTTGTCTGAGGTTGGCCAGTTGATGCAATGCGCGCTTTTTTGCTGCTACCTACAATCAAAAATAATATAATTACCGCAAATATTATTGAAGAAATAAATATTATTCTATTTCGCATTTTCTATCCCTTTTTTAAAATTGAAATATAATTGCAAGATATATACCTAACAGCGCGCCAACTATAACCTGTATAGGCGTGTGTCCTATTAGCTCTTTTAGACGATGCTCGGTAATTCTACCCTGAAAATATATGTCATCCATTATCTTATTCAACAATTCTGCCTGTTTCCCGGTTGAACGCCTTACGCCTTGTGCATCGAACATAGTCACCAGGGCAAACATACAGGCCAATGCAAATATCGGAGAATCAAAACCAAGATTTAAACCAGAGCTTGTAGCCAGTGCTGCAGCTCCGGCAGCATGGCTTGAGGGCATGCCTCCGGTTCCTATAAACCAGCTGAAGTCAAAACGCTTTTCTTTAGCAATTCCAAATATGACCTTTATAATCTGGGCTGTAAACCAAGCAAGAACTGTGACTAAAAAGATCTTATTTCTTCCTAATTCGGCAAATATTGTAAACATTATGTATAAAACCAGAAAATTATTCTTAAAATTTAATAGCTTGACTATTGGGTATAAAAATGATAGATTACATTATATACTATTAGCTAGACAAAAAGCAAGTATTTTAATCAAATCAGTTTTTTGTAAAGCCTACCATAATCCTGCCAAAGTTCAACAAAAATCATTAAAAATGATTGCCAAGGTAAAAAGTTTTACTGTTTTTGGAATAGAAGCATATCCTATTGATATCGAAGTAGATGTATCCAGTGGCCTTCCCTGTATAAATATTGTTGGCCTACCAGACAATGCCGTTAAAGAATCAAGAAGCCGCACGAAATCTGCAATAAAAAACTCTGGTTTTAAATACCCATCGGGACGAATTACTATCAACCTTGCACCGGCTGACCTCAAAAAAGAGGGCTCTTTGTTTGATCTGCCAATATCTTTAGGTATTCTAGCGGCAACCGGACAGATTAATGCAGACGTCTTAAAAAATTACATAATTATTGGGGAGTTATCCCTTGACGGTTCTGTTCGCCAGGTAAAGGGGGTCTTACCCATTGCAAGCTCATTAAAAGACATAAAAAACCTTATACTTCCTTTTGATAATGCAAAGGAGGCATCTGTTGTCAAGAATACTGAAGCGTATCCTGTAAAGAATTTAATTGATGTAGTACACTTTCTTAGTGAACCTGAATTCATAACGCCTTTTGAATCCAGCATCGAAGAGGAATTCAGGCAGTCAAAAAGATATAATGTTGATTTCTCTGAGATAAAGGGGCAAAGAATAGCAAGGCGCGCTATTGAAGTTGCAGTTGCAGGATCTCATAATA
Source organism: Candidatus Omnitrophota bacterium (assembly GCA_041309125.1). Taxonomy (GTDB): domain Bacteria; phylum Omnitrophota; class Gorgyraeia; order Gygaellales; family Gygaellaceae; genus JBFZAD01. The sequence continues at coordinate 3,407 of JBFZAD010000203.1, read as the reverse complement.
TAATTCTAATTGGCCCTCCTGGAAGCGGTAAGACAATGCTTGCAAAAAGAATTCCTACGATAATACCAGACTTGGAACTAGAAGAAGCCTTGGAAACCACTAGAATTCATTCTGTCATTGGGCTTGTATCTTCAAAAACAGGCCTTGTAGGCACAAGGCCATTTCGAGCACCGCATCATACTATATCCGATATTGCACTTGTTGGCGGAGGTACAAATCCAACACCAGGAGAGATCAGCCTTGCACATAATGGTGTATTGTTCCTAGATGAATTGCCAGAGTTTCATCGAGATGCATTAGAGGTACTGCGCCAGCCTTTAGAAGATGGGTTTATAAGAATCTCCAGGGCAGCTCGTTCATTGACTTTTCCAGCTAGATTTATGCTTATCTGTGCAATGAACCCATGCCCGTGCGGTTATTATACTGATTCTTCAAAGGAATGTAAGTGTACTCCAAATAAGATTCAAAAGTATATGGGTAAGATTTCAGGACCATTATTGGATAGAATTGATATACATATTGAGGTTCCTGCGTTAAAATATACAGAGCTCTCAAGCGAAGAAGATGCTGAAAGCTCTGCACAAATTAAGAAAAGGGTTGAGAAGGTACAAAAGATTCAGATAAAGAGGTTTAAAGAAGAGCAAATATTCTGCAATGCCCAAATGACCAACAGATTAACCAAAAAGTTCTGCAAATTATCAGATGATTGTAAAGATTTACTAAAGATGGCAATAAATGAACTGGGCTTTAGCGCAAGGGCATATGATAAGATCCTCAAAGTCTCCCGCACCATTGCAGATTTAGCCAAGCAAGAAGAAATCCTACCTGAGCATATCTCTGAGGCGATTCAGTATAGAAGTTTGGATAGAAGTTTGTGGGCGTAGCTTTCGTATTGCGTCGTGCGTTGTGCGTATTGCGTATGACTAATAATAGCGCATTTGTAACTTATTTATTTCCAATAGCCACCAATTACAAAAACCGTCCCCTTACCCACCCTTACCCATTATTCTACTCTTGCCACCTTTTATGCTTTTCCTCCACCATCCAATGTTTTGCATCAACTACAGAATCAATAAACAGAAATTTTATGTCTTCCTCATCTATACATAAATTTAAATCCATATCAAAAATAGGATTGTAGCCTTCATCCCTTGAACATTTCCCTAAGGCTTTCTTAAACTCTTCTACATCTTTCTCATCACAATAGCCATTATAATCAAAATCACAAATTTGAAATGGACCTATAGACAAGTTTCCCCACCAGTTGATTGCCTTTGATCATTCTGAGGGCTTGTCTTTCTTCCTACATCCTCCTGTCCAAAACACACCAATGGAATGGCTAAAGCAAGTATTATTAGAATTATCTTTTTCATTTTTAGCTCCTTTCATTATTAGAAAATTGGGGAAATTGGAAAATTGGTGTCAGAAATTGGTGTCAGGACTCAGAATTTTTTCCTAACACCTTTTGTATCGAATAGTTAACGAGTTTTAACACTGGTTTCTTGGATAGAAGAAAGATTATAATAGCCCAACACCTTAACCTTGGCCTTGGATTTGGTTACTAGCCAATCGTGGAGCTTATTCATAAAGGCAGTGTGGAATTTTTTTTCCTTCCAATTATAAATAGATGCAAATTGATTCTCATAGCCAATTCTTTTTACGGTGTAGTAGCTTATAAATCCGGCTGCCTTTTTTGCATATCTTGCCCAGATCTTACAATCTCTCTTATAATTTTCTACCTGGGATGGATCAATTTCAAACAGCACTGCGTGTGTAAACATAAGAATATGCGGTTTTATAATTTATACTGCAAACCTATGAAATGTCTCATTCATTCTTTTGACCATATTCAAAAGGAATATTCTGACCTATTGTATAGCTATTGATTTTTATAGCCTCTTTAAGCGCTTTTACCCTGCTTTCTGGATAGGGATGACTGGCAAAAATATAAAAGAAAGACCACAGTTTCTCTTTCTCTGACATCTTCTCAAAAAAATCAATCGCACCTGCAACATTGCCATAAGTTTTATTAAGTAAGTCTAAGGCATACAAATCTGCTGCTTTTTCTTGAGACTGCGAAAAACGCATTTCTGCATTAGTCATAGCATTTGTAATGACTTTACTTGCTGAGCTATCGCTTCCGAATAAAGCAGAACTGATTAATAAAAATACCAGACTACGGCCCAAACCGCGTAGGTGATCTCTATGATAAAAGTGCCCTAATTCATGCGCCAAGACTACCGCTATTTCATTTCTTGAGCGAGCTTGCTTTAAAAGCTCGCTAAAGACTACGATACTCCCACCCGGTAGTGCAAGCGCATTGATATCTCTTGATTCTTCAACATAAACTCTATAATTAAAAGGCGGTAGATTTTGACTATTTTTCAACAATTCATCCAAGATCTGCTGAACCTGCAATTCTGTATAAACCTGCTTTTTCCTTTCAAGCCTTGATGAGAATAATCTGCCTAAATCTACTTCTGTTTTTATTGAAATTCGGGGAGCAATGTAATCTACTACAAATCCAAGGAGTACATATACCGCCAATATCAATCCTAATATTTTTATAACGAGCTCAAAGAAATCTTTAACTGGTGACGTTGGTGAAATATTTACATTGTTATTAATTTCTTTGGGTATAAATTTCATTTTTTATAGTAAATTGCGGTTCCGTATGCCAATGCCTCTGAAGAGCCAAGCTTGCTCATTATAGTACAAGTTTCTATCCTTAAATTTAAAATTATGTCTGCGCCTTGCGCCTTTTCCTTTAAGCGTAAGACTGCCTCTCTGCGTGCACGATCAAGAAGGGTCTCAAATGCAGAAACTTCCCCTCCTATAAAATTTCTTAAACCCGCAAGCATTACCTTAAAATAATCTGTAGAAATAACAGCATTGGCGTAGATCAATTGAGCTTCGCTGATTTCTCTATCTTCTAACAAATCCTCTCCTGAAACCACAGGAAGATGAATGAGTTTTCCCTCTCTTTGTTCTATAGACTTATAGTGTTTCTTTTCAACGCGAGTTCCTATAAAATACCCGATGCCGATTAAAACAATTAGTTGTATTAAGTCTGCCATAAGGCTCTCCTTTTATTCTGTTTTTACGGCTGTACCATATACATACAACTCTGCTGCTCCCTGCGCAATATTAGATGTGGAGAATCTTACATTTATAATTGCATTTGCCCCTAGCTGTTTTGCCTGTTGTTCCATGCGATCCACTGCCTGACGGCGAGACTCCTCCATTAAAGCTGTATAGCTTTTTAATTCCCCTCCTACAAGATTTTTAAACCCCGCGCCAATATCTTTAAAAGCATTTTTTGCCCTTACAGTGTTGCCACATACCAACCCGAAATGTTCTAAAATTTTTTTCCCGGGTATAGACTCAATATTTGTAAGTACCATATT
>JBFZAD010000202.1:0-4640 GCA_041309125.1 Candidatus Omnitrophota bacterium | reverse complement strand
TTGGAAAAATTCCCCAGGAATCACTTAAAATGATCAGAGAAAGGATCATTTCAGAGTATGGCACTTATATAGGAGAAGAAATACTTGAGAAAATAGACAAGGCCCATGCAAGTAGTAGCCTTGCAAAACGAGGCATAGATAATTTTGAGTCCAGCATATGCGGACGAAATATACCAATAGATGGGATGTTTGTTGACTTAAAATTTGAGCAAATTTTTAATTTAATTAGACCTATTAGTATCGATGAGCTGTATGATCAAAAGTTAAAAGAGGCCGCTAGATTGATTAGAGATCCGAATTTACCTTCAAGCAGTTCTCCATTGTTCGGTAACGGCAAAAAAGAAGGTAAAGACGCAATAGCAAAACCCGATGTAATTGTCTCGCTAGATAATCTCTCAGACTTGAGAGACATGTTTGCCAATTTATATGACTGTGCATCTGTTGAGCTCAAAAAGTATATTTTTCCTGATGACGAAATCCGTATTTCAGTTGTCAAGCCAAAAGAGCTAAAGAAGAAAACAGCCTGGCTTATAAAAGAACTATATGATGACGATGATTTCGTAGAGCTTGTCCTGCAGATTGCAGCTTTGCGTGATTCTAGAGCGAAGAAGATTATATGCATACTTCCTGATTCGGCTCTAAAAAATAGCATGCTCTTAGATGTGATTAGTCCATTTGCCACAATTTACTCAATAGAAGAGGCCTTCTTCTTGCCTCGTAAAGTTTTTGCAAGATTAAACTTCATTCAATACGAACCTCATAAATTCTTAGGTTCCTTTGAAAAGAAAAGACAGTTTGAGCACATTCTTTTTGCTGAAGGATATAGAGATTTAAAGGATAGAGTTGCAATAGGTTTAAGCAAATATGATGAGACGGATATCTTACCAATAGATGCAATCCAAATAGATACATTAAAGGAAGGCATAGCCAAGGCGTATATTCCTGAAGATGTAGCTGGCAGGGACTGCCTTTTTATCCATTCAACGAGAACCTACAAAGGAATTGTTGAGATGGTCGTTGTTTTAGAAACCTTAAAGAGATTGGGAGCAAAAGATATACACGTACTTTTCTTCTTTATGGGATACGACCGCCAAGAGAAGAATTTTCCTACGCCTGAATATGGATCAAAATCATTTAGCGCCAATGCTACAAAAATATTCCTTACCATCATAAGCCAATACTGCAGCAGAATTTACACGGTTAATACACATTTTATAAAAGCTCCACGCTTGAAGGCATTTACTTTTAAGGATGTAAAAAGTCTAGAAATAATCAATTTGAATGCCCTTCCGCTCCTTGCCAGGCACTTTTACGAAAGTTATCATACCGCACATCCAGTATTAATTTCTCCTGATACCGGAGTGTCAGAGTTTTTGAAACAGCTTGCCAAGATCTTTGGATTGGAACTTTTTATCTTCAAGAAGAAGAGGAAAAGCTTAAAAGAAGTAGTGCTTACCAAACCAAGAAATTTGAATGTTAGAGAAAAAGATACAATCATACTTGATGACGTCCTTTCCGGAGGTTCAACTGCAATCAAGCTTGCACATATTCTTAAGGATGAAGGAAAGGCAAAGAGTGTTTCCATAGGAGTTGTACACGGGAAACAATCAGTTGATAATCTTTTTAATTTCTTCTTGTTGGCAGATAAGGAAGGAAAGTTGCTGCTTAAAAATATTGTTTCTACTGATACAGTTATCTCAGATATTACAGAGGTTACGGTATCCGAGCTTATAGTTGAATTTTTACAGGAGAATCTAAGTAAATATATATTTTCAATAGATATGGATTTGCATAACCCTAGCCTTGTCCTTATCTTGCCATACCGTTTGGCTGGAGCAGGCGATATTGTATTTATGGTTAATACTGCTCGCAGATTGAAGCAGGCGTATCCATACCTTCCAATAAGGGTTATTTTTGTTAAAGATGATGACTACAGATTCTTAGGCAAGATTAAGCTAGTTTCTGGCTTTGATGCTGAAAAACAGGCTCAGAGATTGGGAGGAGTTACTTACATAAATGCTATGGATTCCAATGAGAATACAATGAAGTTTATTGGCAAGAATGACTTTGCAATTGTGTATGCAATATACGTTGATGACTACCAGCCCCATGAATTTTATCATTTTGGCAAGGGAGTGCTAAAAAAGATAATGGTGCATGAATTAGGAAGGGAGTTGCGCTGGGAAGATCCAAATAAGTATGGCGATTATCTTTTGGGGTTCAATGAAAATAGCCTTGGCCTTCCTCCTGTAGCTCCTGATTTTGAAACCTATGTACAATATTGCAGCGAGGCAAACAAAAGGATATTAAGTGATGAAAAAAGATATGTGCTTCGTAAGATTCCTTGCTATCCCCAGTTTAGGATCGAAGAAATAGTAGGAAGTAAATGGGGTTTTATATATGCGCATACCGATATAAGCGTAAGAAAGTATTTCAAGGCATTTATACAGGCACGCAAATTAAGCGAATCTTTTAAAAATGAGAAAATTACAATTTTCGTTATTTCTTCTAAGACGGATAAATTACTGCGAGCTGCAGTTCTAGATATCGCAACACAAGAAGGATTTCGTATATTTGAATTTAGCCACGAATCAATGCGCTGCGAAGAGATTAATCCCATTGAAAGCAATGTTACGATTATTATGGATTGTGGTGTGCCCAGAAAGCTTTTTGGACAACTTTTTACATTGAGCCAGGATTTACCTTCGTTGATTACAGGACAAGATAATTTAAGTAATATTATTTGCGTTAGCAACCTTATGAGGGGAAGGGTATTTTTCTGGGAGATATTGATATTTCAATTTGTTGCTAGGGTAGAATTATTCTCATTTTTAAGTAATGTTCTTAATTCAAAAGAAAAGGCGTTATTAGAAGAAATAGTTAAACCGGATCAATTTACTGACTACAATCTAGTTGCTGATTTATTCATCTCGCATGATAAGTACAGGAGTATCTATCACAAGATTGCCCAAGAGCTAACTAGACAATTTGACTTTGTAACTAGGATCTCCAAGCTTATTTATGAATGGCAGGAAGATGTGAATGATCGAGAGAGTATAATAGACCGCCATAACCCTGATCAAACCGCAAGCAGTTCACCAGTTAAGGATGATGGCGATGTTGATAGTTCAAAGTTCAAAGTTCAAAGTTCGCGGAGTCCTACTAATAATTCTGACTTAAACCAGGTTAATGGCGACAAGAAAGAATACGATTATATTGCAGGTGATGGTTTTTTTGGTGCTGAACCACGCGGCTTCAAGCAAAAGACAATAGGATTAAATCGTTTTGAACGGGTGAAGTTTCGTTTAAAGAATCTTGCAGGAAGAATGAGCTTTGAGGGCGGTGTCTATTTTGCATTTAATGCATTGTATTATTGTTGTTTTGGCGGGATTAGTCTTTGGTATGCTGCTTATGCAAGTATTATTTTCTTTATTCCATCTTTATTTTGGGCAATGAAATTATCCTCATCAAATAAAGACAGCCTAATACAAAGATATAGCTTTAGTTATGTTTGTCTATGTCAATTGATGCGCGTCTTTGAGATTTCATTTATTCCTTTTGTTCTTGCAAATATTGCTCTTGTGTTTCCAGCGCATCGTGAATCTTTCTTGATGCCCTATGTTGTAGTTATTTATTCGGCAATCACACTACAGGCTATAGCAATAGCCTTCCATTATGCTATTAAGGCACAGTGGTATAGCGCATATGAGGGTCGATGGGGAGGTGTCATTGGTATCGAAGTTAAAAAAATACTGAGAATGAAAAATTTTGTTAAATACACGAAAAATAATGATGGGATGATTGTTTCGCGTCACGAGTCTCCAGTCTCGACTAGACATGCGATTCTTTACGGAAAAGAAGACGGTCATGTCAATTCATCAAGTTTACTCAGCTTAACACCGGCACCGCTGTTCCATGAAGCGATTAATCTGAAGAATATGAGTGGTCAAATAGTTGATAGCGATTTGGCATTGACAGTTTCTTTCATGGCAATAGCCTTAGCAATTGTTGTTTACGCTTTTTTTAAAATAACAAAAAGCAGAAATCAAAAAATAAATCTCAAAATTACCAAAAAAATTAAGGATGCTTTTCGAGCAACCTGGGAAGTATCCACAAATAGACACGGGAATAAATCGGAAAAAAATATCGGTGAAATTATACATTCATATTTAAGAAAAATCGAGCGAAAACACGACATACATTTAAAGGCTATCCATAAAATTTTACAGGAAAATTTACCCTGGGGAATCAGTCAATATCCAGGCTATGTGTGCCATATATCTGCGTATATTCTTTCGCACAGCATCTTAAGGGCCTTTGCTCATAGTCAGAATATAAGGATAGATATAGTTAAAATGGAAAGAAAATTCGGCACTCCATACCAGCATTACTTGTTGTTTGTTTACCAGGACGGTAAATTTATTACCTATATTGACGGCACATACCCGCAGTTTTTAAAGGCTGAAACTAGAATAAACAATAAGATTCGTTACGGCAGCAATACTGATTTCTTTAGAAGATATGTTCAAGAATTGGCATTTGTAGAAATAGCGCACATCAATGTGGCAGAATTGCACGGTTTAATCCGCAGAAAATACAACTTGATTTGGAAACATTCTATAAATTTAGACAGAATTATT
>JBFZAD010000201.1:0-13410 GCA_041309125.1 Candidatus Omnitrophota bacterium | reverse complement strand
AGGGTTGAGAGTTTCCCGCCAATAGTTTGATATGCTGGCGGGATCCCGACGCAAACTTCGTATATGTGCTGGCGTCGGGACAAATCTCTCCTCCCCGACCATTTTGCTATCGGATTTGAGAGTCAGCAAAATGGTTCCGAGCTTCCAGCAATTTAAACTTTTGAAGCGAGGAACTATTCCGTCACCGGATATGAGATTCGGCAAAATGGTTCCGAGCTTCCGGCAATTTAAGCTTTTGAAGCGAGGAACTATTTGTTAAATTGCGCCTGTAGCTCAATCGGATAGAGCATCTGCCTTCAATGAGGCCACAACTTACGGAGTCCGTAGGACGACGTAAGTTGTTGGCCGAATTGATCCCGAGCTTGCAGCAAAATAGAGGGTAGCAAGCGAGGGATAATCATTGGAGCCTTCATAGGGAAAAAAACTTATGAAGTGGACGCCGCTAATTCGGTGAATATCCTAAAGTTAAGGACAACACCGAGCTATTCACCAGACTTTTAGGTGAAGAGTGTAGAGACTTTACACGGCGGGACTGAAATGTCCAAGAGAAAGTCCAGACCGCAACATTTTGGCCGAAGAGATTCGGTGCGGTAAGCTAAGCAGAGGGTTACCCGTTCGATTCGGGTCAGGCGCGAGAGTTTACCCGTTCCCTGCCTTTCGGCAGGCAGGTCTGCCTGCCGGCAGGCAGAGATTCGGGTGAGGCGCGTCAGCTATTAATAGTTATTAACAACTTAAGGAGAATGATGAAAACCATATACAAGATACTAATTATAGCGTTTATTGTGCTAGTAATTTTATTCTTTGCCGCATATATGTTTATTGCAAATAAGGGTAAGTCTCTAGTGATTAATTATTTCCATAAGCTTACTGCAAGGCAAATTGACTTTGACAAGGTCTATCTTGGAACGCCCTTAAATTTAAGGGTAGACAACCTAAAGATAAAGGATTTAATAGATATTGAAAATGTTATTATCTATCCGGACATACCGAAGATTCTTGCTGGAAACATAGCCTTTAGCACTATTCGTCTAGTTAAGCCTGTGCTTACTGTAATAAGAAACGCAGATGATACATTTAATATTATACCTAATAATAAAGGCGAAAAAGACACCGCTAAGTCATCTGACGAGGCTAAAGAAGAGGTAGTGACTCCATATGCAGATGAATCATCGAATACCGGTAAAGAAGAATTTAAAGAAATGCGCACTATTGCCTTAGAGAAATTAACTATAGAAAATGGTGTCTTAAATTTTATCGATAAAAAGATTAATAAGGATGGTTTTGTTATCACCCTTAATAATGTTGACATTACCTTGGCCAGATTACATTTTCCGCCTTTTAAGTCAAATTTTAAATTACAGGCACAAGGCCCTGGCAGCACTGGGCTAAAGGGATTGATTAATTCAGAAGGGTGGATAGATTTAAAGACCAAGAACATGTCAATGGACTTTAATGTAAAAAATCTTGACGGTGTCTATCTTTCAGAATATATAAAAAGATATCTGGACACGGATTTGATAAGCGCAGATCTGAATTTATCCTTTCATGCAGAGGCAGTTGACAATGTCTTAAATGGTAAAGGAAAGCTTGTAATAGAGAACTTTGATGTTGAGAAAAGAGAAAAGGTTATAGAGAACGGTAAGGTTAAATCAGGATTCTTCGCTAGCGCAATACTAGGCGGACTTAATCATTCAGATAAAAAGATTGAGCTGGACTTAGAGCTTGCAGAGTCACCCCTTGATAATCCGGCGCAATGGAAGCCTAAGAGGCTTTTTGGCAGTATTGCCAAGCCTGTAATTGAAGAAGCAATTACTCACCCGCAGGAAACCATAGAGAAGATTAAAGAAATCGGTGAAAAATTTGAAGGAGTAGGTAAAGAATTAGAGGGAGTGTTCAAGAAGGAAGAGTCTGTAGCGCAGCCGCAGGAGCCAGAAGCGCCTGTAGAGCAGCAAAAGCCGTCAGAACCTGCGCAAGCAACAGAGCCTGTACAGCAACCGCAAGAACAACCAGTAGGGTCAAAACAAGAGCAGCCTAAAACTATTGAAACTCCTGAAGAAGCTATTCCTGCTCAGACAGAATCAGTTGCTCCTTAGGAAATAATTTATCATTTAGCCGTTTAATATCTAGATATGGTGGGTGTAGCTCAGCGGTTCAGAGCATTAGACTGTGGCTCTAAGGGTCGCGGGTTCGATCCCCGTCACCCACCCCAAAATTTTTTCCCGACAAGGGAAAAAATTTTGGCACTCAAGCGAGCGGCCCGTAAGGGCAAACCGCGACAAGCGGTTTAGCGAGCGGAGTGCCTAACCATCTCTTAACATAAAAAAATTTTGGCGAAGAATTTATCATAATGATTAAAATAATCAGCCCAGAAGCCAAGGCAAAAGGAGGATATATTGGCAAGAGACAATTATTCATATAAAAAGTATCAGAGAGAATTGTTAAAGAAGAAAAAAAGAGAAGATAAACAGCAAAGCAAGCTAGCTAAAAAAAACGCACAGGCCAGCGTGAATCAAGAGCAAGTTTTGAGTGAGAATATCAACGTAGGACAACATACTTGCTTATAATGTAGAGGAAGGTCTATTCTTGTAGGATAGATGAACATCCAATGTTCTTTTGTTAAAGCTCCACAATCATTAACTTATGTGTTACAAATTTTAACAAAGCTAAAAAGGAGGCAACATGGCATACGGAGAAGGTGGTGGATACGGCTCAAGGCCGAGAGAGATGCACAAGGCGATTTGTGCAGAATGTAAGAAAGAATGCGAAGTTCCTTTTAAACCCATAAATGACCGACCTGTATACTGCAGAGATTGCTATTCAAAAAACAAAAAAGAAGGCCGTTAAAAGAAGAGATGATGAGAGGGGTTTTCCCTCGGTTCATACGAAAGTGCATAATTTAAGTTTTAATGTAAAAAATGTAATGAAAAAGAAAAAGCTGAATTGTATTGGAATATTACAGCGCATCAGAATGCAGAAACCTATTGTGCATCATATGACTAACTGGGTGACGATCTATGACTGCGCTAATGTAGTCAAGGTACTTGGAGCTTCGCCGGTTATGGCGCATGCAGCCGAAGAAGTTGCTCAAATGGCTGCAATTGCTTCAGCACTTGTTCTAAATATTGGGACGTTGACCAAGGATTTCGTTGAGGCGATGAAAATCGCTGCCCAGAGTGCTAATAAGAAAGGGATTCCGGTGATTCTGGATGTCTGCGGCGCCGGGGCAACGGTCTTGCGCGATAAAAGCTGCTTTGAGCTTTTGAATGAATGTCGAGTGGATATTATCAAAGGAAATGCCTCGGAAATCGCTAGAATTTCCGGAGAGAATGTTAAAACTAAAGGCGTAGATTCGACCAAAGTAGATATGGATTTAGAACGATTAGCCAAAAAATTAGCGAGCAAGCGTAACTGTACTGTAGTTATCACCGGAAAGGAAGATATTGTCACCGACGCGGGTAAAAGTTTTATCATCAAAAATGGCCATCCGATGATGGGATATATTGTAGGAACAGGGTGTATGGCGGCATCGGTGATCGGGACCTTTGCCGCAGTGGAAAATGATTTAACCAAGGCAGCAGCTGCAGGGTTGGTGTGTTTTGAGATTGCTGGCGAGTGCGCGGTGAGTGGGTCAAAAGGACCGGGCTCCTTCAAAGAAAAAATCTATGATTGTATTTATAATTTAGACGCAAAAACGATTAACCGGATGCAAAAGGTGTATTAGTGAGAGGGTATTATTTTATTACAGATGCTTTGTCAAGCCGTGCGGGAAATGTAAGCGATGTTAGAAGCGCGGTTGCCGCAGGAGTTGAAATTGTGCAATACCGCAATAAGACTGCAAGTACCAATGAATTGTATAAGGAGGCCTTGATATTAAGACAAATCTGCAAGAATAAGATTTTTATCATCAATGACCGTGTTGATATTGCCTTAAGCGTAAATGCAGATGGAGTAAATTTGGGACAGGATGACTTGTCCTGTTCTATTGGCAGAAAGCTTTTAGGAGTAGAAAAAGTCATTGGTGTTACAGTTCATTCTGTAAGGCAGGCACTTGAGGCACAAAATTCAGGTGCGGATTATATTGCAGTGTCGCCGATTTTTAAGACCGCAACTAAACGGGATGCCGGTAAGCCAGTAGGCGTTGAGCTTATAAGTGAGATAAAGAAAAGAATCAGAATCCCAGTGGTGGCTATCGGCGGGATAACACTGGATAATGCAGAAGAAGTTATAACGGCCGGGGCAGATTGTCTTTGTGCAATCTCCGGGGTTGTTGCTAAACGCAATGTGAAGAATGAAATCAAAAAGTTTCAGAAATTATTCTAGCAGGATTCAAACTTCCTGCTGTGGGCAAGGAAGAAAGCAGGGGGATTTGTTTTGTTCCTGGCACTTACCAGGAATTTCTTGAAGAAAGACTTTCGTGAGAAAATCGCCTCTCTAAAGCCGAAATATTCTTGATAGATTGAGGTATTGCGCATATAATAAGCTAATAAATTAAGAGAGTTTTCCCCTCTGCTCATACGAAAGTACATAACTACACACTTTTACTGTAATAACCTTCACCCGTAACACATGTTACGGGTTTTTTATTTTATATGTTTAGATAGAGAGTTTTTGTGGTGATTCCTTTCTGGGAGATTTCACGTGAGTCACCACAACAAAGCGCATGAAATTGTTATTATAGAGAATGTATCTTTGCATGGAATGTAATTGCGTTGCCTAGGCATAGAAACTGTTTTAAATAATCCAATCCTAGAAGAAAAAAGTCAGAAAAAACATAAATTAACCAATGGTGGAATATGGAGGCTATGTATAAAGTCTTTTTAAGTTATACCTAGGTATAATTGATTCTATTTTGAATATTTCTATAATAAAAGTATAAAGTTATAGGAATATGATGTTTTAAAGTCAAAGCTATACAACATATAACAGAGGTATGAGTGGAAATTCTTGAGAATGGGACGCATTATTCCCTAAAGCTTTTGGAGGATGCGCGCTTCGATACGGACACAGTCTTGAAGGATCTTGGATCGCAACTAAGCGGTCTAAGCGAAGAGGAGGCTGAAGTTCGCTTGAAGCAGTTCGGGACCAACGAGATTGCACAAGAGAGGCGTCAATCTGTCCTGATGCGACTCTTAAGCAATGTCAAGAATCCCTTGGTTCTTTTGCTCCTGGCGCTGAGCGTGCTTTCCTATTTCACAGGTGACCTACGGGCGACCGTGGTTATTTTGGTGATGGTAGTCTTGGGCGTGGTTTTGCGTTTCTTTCAGGAGATGCGTGCCGATAAAGCTGCCGAGAAGCTCAAAGCGATGGTCAGCAATACGGCGACGATAGTGAGAGGCGGTAAGGAAGAAGAAGTTTCACTTTCGATGTTAGTGCCTGGCGATATCATCCGGTTGGCAGCCGGTGATATGGTGCCGGCTGACATACGTGTGCTTATCGCCAAAGACCTGTTTCTGAATCAGGCGGCCCTCACCGGCGAAGCCCTGCCTGTGGAGAAAAAATCCGCTCAGGCTTCGGTAGATGTTCAAAATCCGTTCGATCTGCCTAACATCTGCTTTCTTGGTTCTAACGTAGTAAGCGGATCCGCTACGGCAGTAGTCATCCATACCGGGAGAAAGACCTACTTTGGGTCGCTTGCTGTCAGTATTGTCAGGCAGCGTCAGCTTACTAGTTTTGATAAAGGGGTAAACAAGTTCACCTGGCTGATGATTGGTTTCATCGCCGTAATGGTTCCGGTTGTTTTCCTCATCAACGGTTTGAGCAAGCACAATTGGGGAGAAGCTTTCTTGTTTGCTATGGCCGTAGCTGTCGGGTTGACTCCCGAGATGCTGCCTATGATCGTGACGGTTAACTTGTCCAAGGGTGCCCTTATGATGTCGCGCAAGAAAGTGATCGTCAAACGTCTGAACGCCATTCAAAACTTCGGGGCGATGGATGTGTTGTGCACGGATAAAACCGGCACCCTCACCCAGGGCAAGATTGTGCTCGAAAAACACCTTGACCCGCACGGCAACCCCAGCGAGAAGGTACTACATTACGGTTACCTAAACAGCTATCACCAAACCGGGTTAAAGAATCTGCTGGATGAAGCGATCCTGAAACATGAGGAGTTAAAAGATCGTCTAAAAGCCAATGAGAAGTATCGCAAAATCGATGAGATCCCTTTCGACTTTGTGCGGCGTCGAATGTCGGTGGTGGTAGAAGATGAAACAGGGTTGAATACGCTGATCTGTAAGGGCGCGGTGGATGAAGTCTTGAGCCTGTGCACCCATGTAGAAATCAATGGTGAGGTAATTGTTGCAGCGCCCGAACATGACCCTAAACGTCGGCAGATATCCGATGACCTGAATGGACAAGGCTTCCGGGTTATAGCCTTAGCTTATAAAGAAATGCCCAGCGCTAGCGATGAACCTGTTTATTCAGTCAAAGATGAGTCTGATCTGACCCTGTTAGGTTTTTTGGCTTTTCTCGATCCTCCAAAGGATACCGCTACGCAAGCATTGAAGCGACTTGGCAGCCTTGGCGTGAAAGTCAAGGTCCTGACCGGAGATAATGAGGTTATTACTACTTATATCTGTAAGGAAGTGGGGCTACCGGTTGAGCATCTTTTGCTTGGCTCTCAAATCGAGACAATGAGCCAGGCAGAATTGGCCGAAGCCGTAAGCGCCACTAGTGTTTTTGCGAGGCTAGTTCCTGCCCACAAAGAACGCATCATCCGTGCGCTCCAAAGTAATGACCACGTGTTGGGATTCCTTGGTGACGGTATCAATGACGCCCCGGCTTTAAAGGCTGCCGATGTGGGTATCTCGGTGGACAGCGCAGTTGACATTGCCAAGGAATCATCTGATATTATCCTGCTGGAAAATAGCCTATTGGTGTTAGAACAGGGGGTGCTGGAAGGCCGCAGGGTGTTCGGAAACATTGTTAAGTACATCAAGATGGCTGCTAGCTCTAATTTTGGCAACATGTTTAGTGTTGTGGGGGCCAGCGCGTTTCTGCCTTTCCTACCTATGTTACCTATTCAGGTGCTCACTAACAATCTTCTCTATGATTTTTCGCAAACCACTATTCCCACCGACGAGGTTGATGCCGACTGGCTAACCAAGCCACGCAAATGGACAATCGGCAAGATATTGCGTTTTATTCTATTCATCGGGCCCATCAGCTCAATTTTCGATTATATAACGTTTTTCATGATGCTCTATGTTTTTAACTGCTGGAAAAACCCGGCCATGTTTCATACCGGCTGGTTCGTGGAGTCGCTTTTTACCCAGACGTTAATCATACATGTTATCCGCACCAACAAGATTCCGTTTATCGAAAGCCGAGCTAGTAGGCCGCTCATCCTTACTTCTATAATCATCGTCGCTGTGGGTGCCTGGCTGACAATTTCACCTCTAGCGAACACGCTCGGATTTGTCAGGCTTGCGTCGCGGTACTGGCTGTATCTGGCGATTATGCTCGTGGGGTATGCGGTTCTGACACAGTTTGTTAAGTCTTGGTTTGTCCGCAAGTTCGGCGACTGATATACTTTGAGAAAGGATGTTTTTATGCCTGATTATAATAACATTGATCTTCATAAGATAGCTCGTACGGTGATAAACCAATATGGTTTTGATTTCGTCCCCACGAAACTCGTAATCGATGAAATCAATGCCCTTGATCCAGGGAAACTCTTGAATGCCGCGCAGAGCGGGTATAAAGATCTCCGCGAGCTTCTCTGGTCATCGATTGATAATGTGGAATCTTTGGATCTTGATCAGTTAGAATATTGTGTTCGCGGCACAAGTGGTGAGATTGTAGTCAAGGTTGCCATTGCCGACGTAGATTTGTTTGTACCGAAGGACTCTAAAACCGATATCTATGCAGCGCGTAACGGGACATCAGTTTATACTGGAATCGATGTTTTTCCCCTGTTGCCAACTCGCCTGTCAACTGAGCTTACCTCTTTACTGCCTGATGCGGATCACGAAGCCCTGGTAATTGAATTCAGTGTTTTTCCTGATGGAGCTATTACCTCAGGCGTTGTTTACCGCGCACTCATACGCAATAAAGCAAAACTTGTCTATGAAGAAATAGGAGACTGGATTGAAGGTAAAACCGGAGTTCCAGTATCGGTTGAGCGCGTACCCGGCCTCAAAGAACAATTAGAGTTACAGGATGAAACAGCCGAGCGCTTGAGTAAATTCCGCATTGAGCAGGGGGCACTTGAATTTGGTACTATTGAACCTAAGCCGATCATAAGAGAAGAAAAGATCGTTGCGCTTGTTATTCAGGAAAAGAACCGCGCACGTTCTATTATAGAAAATTTCATGATCGCTGCTAATGTTAACATGTCGCAATTCTTGAGGAGAGCAGGATTCCCTATGATCCAGCGCGTTGTGAGAGTTCCTAAAAACTGGCAGGGGATTGTGGAGGTTGCCGCTGCCTTCAGCGAGACATTACCGCTTCAGCCTGATGCTAAGGCGCTAGCGCAGTTTCTCCATAAGAGAAGAATCGCCGATCCGGAAATATTTCCTGATCTCTCATTGACTATCGTCAAATTACTGGGGCCGGGGGAATATGTGATGCTTGAGTCTCAAGGCTCTTCTATCGGGCACTTTGGCCTTGCGGTTATGGATTATATTCATGGGACAGCTCCCAACAGGCGTTATGTAGATGTGATTATTCAACGGCTTTTGAAATCGGTTTTGGATAAAGAACCTTGTCCATATAGTCAGAATGAATTGATTAATTGTGCTACTCGATGCACAGATCGTGATGCAGCCGCCAAAAAGGTCGAACGCTTCATGCGTAAGGCCGCGGCAGCCGTATTGTTAAGCGGACAGATAGGTAAATCCTTTGACGCGATAGTCACAGGGGTGTCTGAAAAAGGGACATATGTGCGGATTGTAGCTCCTCCGGCTGAAGGACGGGTCATGCGCGGGGAAAAGGGATTGTTTGTCGGGCAGAAAGTCAAAGTCCGCTTGATTGGTATGAACCCCTATAAGGGGCAGATTGATTTTGAGAAGAGTTAACAGGAAATCACCTGATATAACATAATTAATAATGGATAATATTAAGCTGGTTATTTTTGACCTTGATGGGACATTAGTGGATGCTTATTCGGCAATTGAAAAAAGCGTTAATTATGCTATGAAAAAGACGGGTTATCCGTTAAAGGATTTTTTGGCTATCCGTAAAGCAGTAGGCGGGGGAGATAAGAATCTTTTAGGACAATTCGTAAATATAAAGGACTTAAAAAAAGCTATTTTCTTATATCGCAGGGATCAGAAAATAGCTTTGATAAAGTATTCTACGCTAATGCCCAATGCAGGGTCTGTGTTGCAGTATCTTAAAGGTAAGAATTATAAGCTTGCAGTAGCAAGTAACCGGCCTACAAGATTTGCTAAAATTTTAATTCAGCATCTTAATATAGCGCAATATTTTGACTATACTCTTTGTGCCGATAAACTAAGGTTTGGTAAACCGCATGCGGAAATCTTACTTAAGATTATGCAAAGGCTTAGCGTTAAAAGAACTCAAAGCTTATATGTGGGCGATATGCCAATAGATGCTCAAGCAGGTGCGCGCGCCGGCGTTAAAACTATAATTGTTACTACTGGCTCAAGTACAATTTCCGAAATTAGAAAAGCAAACCCGCAGCGAGTTATTCGCAATTTATCCTCCCTATTAAAGATGCTATAACTTATTTGAAACACTTCAAAATTTTAATCCTTTGTGCTTAAATGTGCCTACCCAATACAGAGTATTAAAGACTTAAGGGCCTGTTTACATAACGTGTTTTTATAATGAGCCTTTCTGTCGCGCCGTATTTCTGGGTGGACTCAAGGGAATCACCTCTCAATTACTTTAAATATAAGATTTTTCCAAAAGATATAGTAAAATCCCGCTATTATACCAAAGTACAATTGATTCCATTCTCTTATTACCTATAATAGAGATGTAGAGATAGATGCTGGGAGTAAAATAATAGAAGGAGGGATTATGCTCAAAAAACTAACTAAAACGTTATATGTTTTAGTTTGCGTTGTTTCAATTATTCAATTGGCAGGGTGCGGGACTCTTATGTATCCTGAACGCAAAGGACAAAGAGGTGGGAGGATTGATATGGGTATTGCAGTTTTAGATGGAATTGGTTTATTGGTTTTGTTAGTTCCGGGTATCATTGCTTACGTTGTTGATTTTTATAATGGGACGATTTACCTGCCAGATACAGCTAAGGGCTCTCCAGTTCTACAGGATATAAAGAAGAAACTGGGTCTACTTTAAATCTGAACCAAGATACGTACGGTGCAAAAAATCTTCAATTTTCAAAGATAACAAAAATGAGTTAGTGTTAACTCATTATTAACAAGGGGCTTAGATATGTTGTGGACATTTGCACTTATTCTGGTTGCGCTTTGGCTGTTAGGGGTGGGTACCTCATTTAACTACCACGGACTTATCCACATCTTGCCCGTTATCGCCATTGTTCTTATTGTTATACGTGTAATAATTGGCCGCAAAAACCTTTAAACAATCGCCACAAAACTCTCGGGGATACCTCTCAAATTTGCTAATAGCTGTTTATCCCAACCTAACTCGAAGACAAGCCAGGTAATAAAAAAAAAGTAAAAAATGAGATGATAACCTTTTATCTGTGTAAGTAAAATTTAAGGATGATCCCTAGATATATAAGTCCAAATAAGTATCCTCCCAGTACATCAGTGGCCCAATGGGCTCCAAGATAGATCCGTGAGATTGAAACGGTAAGGATTAAGAATATAGAAGGAATACCAATAAAAAGTCTCCAAATCAGATGAATCTTTTTATTGATGATCATCACAGTTAAGAGAAAACCGAAAAATACAACATAATGAACAACATGCCCGCTAGGAAAAGCGGTTTGAGTAAACTTAAATACTATCTTGGCATTTTCCAGTGTTGGTCGGGGGCGATGGATTAATATTTTAATCAAGATATTCAAAAGATCTGGGAGGATTACCGCGACAGTAAAGTAAGCTTCTCGTTTGTGATAGTAGCGAAAGAAAAACAGTGAAGCAATGATGATTGAAATAATCGCAATTACAGGATCACCAAAAACGCTGATAAATTCCATCACGGTTGTCAAATGCCCCATTTTGAGTTCCTGAATTTCATGGGTCACATTGATATCAAAGCTGGATATTGGATGTATCAGGATATAAAAAGTTAATGCAATAATACTAACCGCGACTAAAGTATAAAAAGCTACTAGACGTTTATTCAATGTTTTTTTTATTTTTTTAACAACCAAAACTTTGATCGCCAGGTAATGCCCTTGATATGAAGAGGCATTTTTTCTAATGCCTCGTTATTTGCCCCGATCGAATTTAAAATTTCTGTAAAACAAAATTTCAATTAGCAAAAGTTTTTGATAAGAAATGTCAACCCGGAACCTATTATTACCAGTAACGGGTTATCCAATGTGTGTGGTGAAACCGCTTCGGTTAATGTCATAGCGATCGGGATGGTCGCCAATGCTATTAAGAACTGGGTATTATTGAATGAGTGTTTGAACATGAATATAACAATAATACCGGTAATAAATACCATTAAACTTCCCTCTAGAGAGCGAACATATTTTCTTATAGGAAATATAGAATAGGTCGTATATTTATGCTTACCGAATCTTATACCGATTGGTTCGGCTAGGCCATCTCCAAAAACAGTTATTAAAATTGCTATGTTTAACAAGTCAAAAATGTGGTATTGATTAAAGATGGCGATAATCGGAACCAGCACAACATAACCTATAATACCTTGAGAAGCAAACCACAGTAAAGTATAAGGACGATCTTCAGGCCTGTCGAATGAGCTGAATGCAGTTGCGATTATCGAGACTTTACTGCGGACAGGTTTAATAAAAATAATAATGGTAATTAGCATAAACAAAGCTTGATTGATAATCATAAACGAAGAACTGGGATTATTATTCATAAAAAAATAATCCACAAATGCAGGAATAAAGAAGAGAAAGAGTTGGTCTATCTTTCTTGTGTAGTTAACTTTGACATTTTTGTATTTTACCAGAAGTCCTGACAAGTACGCTATTAGAAATGTAAGGGCTGATTTAAAAGCTGTAGCCCCGATAATAAGTAACATTTTTGCTCTCTTTCTCAATTCCTGCGGCGGGATTAATAATGATGCGATAATTTTTTATTTTCCTTTTCATAGCAAATATCTTTTCTTTAAATATTTCTTAAAACAATATGTGTATGCATTAGTTTACCCTTATTTAAATCTCGCGTCAATTATACCCAGGTACAATTGATTCCGTTTTGAATACATCTATAATGTTCTTATTAAGCTATAGGAATTGTAGCCTTTGGGAGTTGTCAGAGTATAACATTGTTGAGCAGTTTTAATAAGGAGGTTTACCATGGCAAAAGTTATAGGTATTGATTTAGGAACATCAAATTCGGCAGCAGCGGTTATGGAAGCAGGAAGGCCGGTGATTATACCATCGGCAGAGGGGGCAGGCGTTGCTTCTGGTAAAGCATTCCCTTCCTACGTTGCTTTTACCAAAGACGGACAGCGTTTAGTCGGCGAACCAGCGAGAAGGCAGGCGGCGATCAATGCCGAGGGCACTATCCAGGCGGCTAAGCGCAAAATGGGCTCGGATTACAAATTCAAAGTCTATGGGAAAGAATATACGCCGCAGCAGATATCCGCTTTTATTTTACAAAAAATAAAAGCTGACGCTGAAAGCTATCTGGGCGATAAGGTTGAGGAAGCAGTGATTACCTGTCCTGCTTATTTTGACGATAACCAGAGGACTGCGACCAAGGATGCGGGAGAGATTGCGGGTTTAAAGGTTCTTAGGATTATCAATGAACCTACCGCTGCCTGCCTTGCCTATGGGCTTGAGAAGAATCAAAAAGAACAAAAGATAATGGTGTTTGATTTAGGGGGCGGGACACTTGATGTTACCATAATGGAGATGGCTCAGGGTGTATTCGAAGTTAAGTCTACTTCTGGAGATACCCAGTTGGGCGGCACGGATATGGATAACTTGCTTATTGAATACATCGCTAACCAATTCAAGCGCGAGACCGGCATTGATTTAAAAAACGATAAGATGGCAGTGCAGCGTTTACGCGAAGCAGCGGAAAAGGTCAAGGTTGAATTATCCAGCACGCTCACTAGTGATATAAACCTGCCGTTTATTACCGCGGATTCCTCAGGGCCAAAGCACCTTGTTATGTCTATTAACCGTGCAAAACTTGAAGAATTGGTTTCGCCGATAATCCAGAAGTGCCGTCACCCAATGGAACAGGCAATAGGCGATGCAAAGTTAACCGCCGCCGGTATCTAAATGATAATTATCGTCGGTGGGCCCACAAAAAAGCCAATATATCAGAAAAACTAAAGAACGGAAGAGCAAACCTC
>JBFZAD010000200.1:0-3623 GCA_041309125.1 Candidatus Omnitrophota bacterium | reverse complement strand
AGAAAACCAGTATGCTTCAAGAATAAATTTAATTATTGTTGGGATTTTGGGGGCGATATGAAAATCAACTAACCTCAGCTGCTAACCTTAGCTGATACTATGTAAAACATAGCTCGAACCTCGTTAGTCGTTCCATTCCTTATATTCAACTGTTTTGCGTTCTAGCGCATTGCCGTATATCATTTCTGTAATCGCTATCACCTCTATCTATTGTATTATTTGACTGCTCTGTAATCTCTTGCTAAGAACCAGTTATCATTTAGAAAGGCTCTCAACTATATAAATGTTTGTTATTTTAGTTATTTTTTAGTAATAATATTATAAAAAATTAGTCATATTTGTCCAGTTTTCTCGTGTACTGGCTGAAATCAAAGTTCTTGTTTCTTGACATGGCTAAATCATGTATGGCCTTTGCCACTTTATGCACGTCCTCGTCAATCTCTGCCTTAGATACTTTGAAAGTGTATACGCCGTCATCATCTGACAATTCTGATCTGCGCAAATCGGAAAGTTTCTGCTGCTTTGGATTTGAATGAAGTTTTTCATCGACTTGTATGTCTATCCTGGCATTTGGAATAGAGATGTCTGTTGTCTTGAATCCTCCTGTGTCGTTCAGCTTGCATTTAATCCCGAGCTTTCTTAATTCATTATATAATCTTAGTTCATGCGTTGTCAATTCTCTGGCAATGTTATCATCTTTAGTATCCTGGTTGCTTTGGTGATACCGGCATAAGGGGATTTTAAACCTGTATGTAGAATACTTGAATTCATCTTCAGTAATACTGTTCTTGCAGACATTGCAGTAATAACTCATATTGTTATTATTATACTTAGATATATATAAAGTATAGCCTGCCCTCTATCTGGCTTGTAAGTTTATCTCTAACGTGTTAAAGAAAAATTTACTTTATGTTCTTTGCTTGCGGTCCTTTATCCCCTTCTGCAGGATCAAAGGTTACTTTCTGGCCTTCTTCAAGAGATTTGCCTTCTGCTACTGCTGTTGAATGCGCAAAGTAATCCTTGCCGTCTTCGCCAGTAATGAAGCCATACCCTTTCCTAAGGTTGTACCATTTAACTGTTCCTTCCATTTGTTTTACCTCATGATAGTGGAATTTCTGGTTGTTTATAAACGTTTATGGGTTTTGATGTATAGTAGAGGTATTTTTTTAGGTGACTACCTTTTTTTATTTTGAATATTTTGTGGTCACCTGTTTTAGTGTCTTTTTGTATTGCTTAATCAAAAATTTCAGCATTGGTCTGATATCCTGAATCAAATTATAATCCTGTAATGCCTGATAGTATTCTTTCCTTTCTTCTAATCTGATATTTATTGGAGGATAATTGGATTTTAATAATAGGTAGTTTAGTAATAATCTTCCTACTCTCCCGTTTCCATCTTGGAATGGATGGATATATTCAAACTGATTATGGATTATTGCAGCAAGGACTAGCGGCTTAAATTTTGATTTGTTCTCTTTATACCAGGAAACCATCTCTTCAATTACATTTTTCAGTTCTTTTGCAGGTATTCCCTGATGGATTATTTCCCCTTCAGAATTTCTAATAATTACTTCAATATCTCTGAATTTTCCAGCAAATGGCTTTGACCCAGCAAAACAAAGTTCATGAAGTTTCAGTATTAATTTAATCGACAAATCTTCTGTTGTTTCTTTTATGTATTCAACTGCCTTCGCAACCCCTTTTGTTTCAACTTCTTCCTCATTTTCTGCTTTTTCATTTTTAAATATTTCTGGAATTTCTTCTCTCCTGACAGTTGAGCCTTCTATTGCATTAGTGTTATAGACAAACTCCTCTGTGAATTTTTGCCATTGTTTTTTGTCCAGATGGAAAATCCTGATATTATACTTGTTTAATTTTTCAATCTGGGATTTAGCCAGGCGGAATCTGAATATTTCAGTGCTTAATCCCTCAATAAGCATATTTATGTGGAAACTTGCCTGTTCTTTCTTTTTTATTAAATCCTCTTTTGACAGGTTAAATCCGAGATATTTTCGTATTTTCTTTACTTTGCCTTTTTCCCTGTAAGAATGAACAAGATAGTATTTTACATTAATCCCTGATTTTCTTTTTTCTATATACATAATAATATTAAAGGTGTCCACATTTTTAAATGTTTCCTATTTTGTGGTCACCTGATGAGGAGTGATTTTCATTATGTGAGGGAGAATTAGTTAATATAAAAAGGGTTATAGAAAAAGAGAAGTAGGTGTTTTGATCTATTTACATATTGCTCAAAGCACCAATTGTATGGCCAAGTATATGCAGTCCATATGCTGCACCTGAACTCCCTCCAACGATAAAAAGTGCCTTCAATGCAGTTGGTGTGCTTTTATACCATACAACACCTTTGACTTCACTATCATAATTAATTTCAGATAATGCAGCTATTAAATTTGATCCTAAAGAAAGATCAACTGCAGCTATTGTATTGGGTGGTAATCCTTGTTTACCTAAATCATAACCTGTAATTAATGGCATCACTATAGTGCCATATATATTAAATACGTGTGCCGCAACTCTAAAATGGTTTGGCTCAATTAATATATCCACAAGTGATTTACTAGCCATTGCGTTCATGAAGAAGAGGTTATATTTATGGCTATGTGGTGGTTGGTTTGATAGATTCTAAAATTATGGTTCAAAGTAAAGACTTCTTTATTTTATCAAAATCCAACTCTTCTGATTTTTGCTTGCATTTCAGGACAAACCCCTTAATCTTATCTATATCTGGTAATGAGAATTCCCTATCAACATAATATTGGGCATTTTCTCTTTGTATTTTCAGATTTTTCAGAAATTCTATGTCTTCGCTATTGAACTGGAAGAAGCTCATTAATTCTATAGTGCAGTCATGTATCTCTGAGTTTATTCCTGCTTTTTGCAATAATGAATAAAGAGCATCATAGCAGGCATAGTATGCAGAGATGGTTTTCCATTCTTTACTCTCAACTTTTGATATAACCTGTAAAGAATCATCTGCTTTTCTAAAATAATCATTGGCAATTATCTCATTGGGCTGGATAAATCTCAATCCTTTCTTCTTGCACCAGCTAAGCTTGTCCATGCTTTTTCAGCCATAATTTAATAATGAACTCTGCTCCCTGCACTGCTATATGGTTATTTATAACCTCTATCGGGAAAGGCTCATTAGTTAGTAAATCTTTATTAAAGTTATTTTCATCTGCAGTTAATAAATGTATCTTTTTTGCGTATTTATGCTGAAAGTCTTTTATTTTGTCAAATGTTAAAATATCTATATCACTGTGTTTTGTCTGATAAGATTTGGCATAAGAGCCGAAAATAATTATTGGTCTGGCTGTCTGCTTTGCTATGTCTTTTATTATTTCTTTTATCTCAAAGTCTTCTAATAGAGAAAATGCCTTATAGTTTTCAGCAATAATAAGAAAAGATTCAGCTATCGGATTATTATTTATACTGTAGAGATAGTTTTTGCCTGATTCTGTTTTTATTAAGATCTTTGATTTTTCCAATATATTAAGATAATTCTGTGTTGTCTTCTGGTTAAATTTCAAGTTTCTGGCTATCTCCCTGCCATGCATCTGCTTATTGCTGTTTCTAATGAAGAGATTGATGATTTCATA
>JBFZAD010000199.1:0-3742 GCA_041309125.1 Candidatus Omnitrophota bacterium | reverse complement strand
AATAGGATTCATATAGCCAGCCAAATTATAACCGGCACAAAAACCCGCTCCCCTACCTGTCATAGGGCCTTGCCCCATTGGACCTGTTCCATCTCCTCTAGGCATATCAAACACCCCCTTTTCTATTTTTATTTTTCTTTTAGTATCTTTAGAGTCCAGTTTAGTCACACAATAACCCATTCCTCTTCCGGTAAATTGCCCATTACCTAAAGGGCCTGTACCATCAAATCCTGGCATTAGAACACTCCTTGTTATTGTTAGTGAAAACCATTTTCAATAAAGAGAAAAAAATTATTTGCTAGCACATGCATTACATAAACCATAAAACTGGATCAAGTGGTTGGTAATCTTAAAGTCGTATTTTTTGCTAAGCCCTTTTTCAGTTTGATTAAGCAACTCTACCTCCTCATCAATGAAATCGGTGTAATCAATCACCCTGTTGCATTTTGTACAAATCAAATGATGATGGTGCTTGGCACCTTTAGGCCCTTCTGACAATTCATATCGTGCCCTGCCATCGCCAAAATCATATTTATATACGAGACCTATATTTGACAATACATCCAAGGTCCTATAAACAGTTGTCAGGCCTATGGCCGGATTTCGGGAATGGACCTTTACGTAGATGTCTTCAGCGCTTAGATGCTTATCGGATTTTGACAGGATATCAAGTATAAGCTCCCTGCCAATTGTAAGCCTGTAGCCGCAGCCTGTAAACCTACCATGCCACCAACCCTGCCCGTAACAATTACCTCTTGCCATATCCATCCTTATTGAAAATGGTTTCCATTATCAATATTACCAGATTATTTTATTTTGTCAAGTATTATTTTCTATTTTATTTTTAGAGGCTTAAAACAAATAAACCAGTCCAGGCATCTTATGCCCTCTTTTTGGGCCCCTTGAACCCTTTCCTTAGCACTACCGCAACTTCCAGGTGGCGGAACTATAACATCTTCGCCAGGCTGCCAATCTGCAGGGGTGGCTATGCTATGCTTATCTGCCGTCTGCATTGAAATCAAGACACGCTTAATCTCCTGAAAATTACGCCCTGTTGATGATGGATAATACATCAATGCACGGACCTTTGCCTGAGGGTCAATAAAAAATACCGCCCTTACTGCGCTTGAATTGCTTGCATTTGGCTGAATCATTCCAAATTTCTTAGCAACATCCATTGTCAGATCGGCAATAACAGGAAAATTCACTTCGATATTTTTCATTCCCTTATACTCAATCCTTTCCTTAATGGTTCTAAGCCAGGCAATATGACTGTAATGACTATCAATTGAAAGCCCTATAAGCTTACAATTTAACGTATCAAACTCTTTCTCCATAAAAGCGAAGGTCATAAACTCGGTTGTACAGACCGGGGTAAAATCAGCAGGATGGCTGAATAAAATTACCCATTTGCCCTTGTAATCATCCGGGAACTTAATATGGCCCTGGGTTGTATCTGCCTCAAAAGACGGTGCAGTATCGCCAATAACCGGCATATTTATTCTTTCGCAAGAATTTTGTTCCATAATAGAATCCTCCTTAACTTTTAAAAATTAATATTATTTATTCATCATATCTTCTAAAAGCGACTCTAGGTCCTCTTCGTGCTCGATTTCATCAGACATTATTTCAAGCGCAAGATGATATGTAACTACATCTTTCCCTTTTGTTTCCTCTGAAAGCTTCTTGTAAACTTCGATTGCGCACTGTTCACCTTTAATGTTCTGCTTTAAAAGCGCCTTTACCGAAGGATCATCCGGAGCATCGTAGCCACAGTTTGTCTGCTTATACCATTCCTCTGGCTTCAATATAGGCGTTCCTCCTAGCTGAATAATCCTCTCAGTAAGCATTCCTGCATGTTTTAATTCTTCTGCTGCATGTTGCTCTAATTCCCCAACCACCGCACCTCTCATTTGGCCACGCGCAACTTTTGCACCGACCCAATACTGATAATAGGCAAGCCATTCATCTGCAAATGCCTTGTTTAATAAAACAACTATCTTTTTGACATCGGAACCAACCAACTCTCTTGCTTTTGTTCCCATTTTTGCCTCCTGTTAATATTTAAAAAGCTTATTTTAATTTAACTTACCTTAATTAAGGTAAGTTATAGTCCACATATCTCCTGCTAATTTATCCTCACCACCTCCTATCCAATTTTGGTTTATTTCACTTCCACTAAAGCATTCTTGTCAAACGGATTTGTTCTAATTGCCAATGAAAAAAGATACGGGTAGTCTTTTTTTAAGTATTTCATATAATCTAGCCACTGTAAGATAAGCTGTTGATAAGCCCTTTTAATATCACCTGATAAATGCTGATAGTCGGTTTCAGGTAGCTTCGCTAAATCTTTTCTATGCGCCAGCTCATCAGTTAGATGAAAAACCGCCCACAAGAGATTCGTAAAAGATTCATGTTCAAGCAAATTCGGATTTTCCAATAGATTTAACAAAAATTGCCTTTTACCAACCAAAAAATCCTTCACTTCATTTAGATTGCCTCGCTTGCTGTTAATTATGCTCTCATGAGATCTTATGGTTTTGCTCACAGTTACAAAATCTTTATCAGACCAATCCTTTGTTATTAACAGTCCCTGTGTAATTTCAGCCAATTTTATATCAAAGGTTGAAGCCTTAAGTAAAAGATCGGTGCCCACCTCGCTAAAGAATGTTCCTATTACCATATTGAGCTTTTTTAAAATTAAACGCCTATCTCTGTATTCAAGGAGCCGATGCAGTACTAACATTACTATTAACACATCTACAAAAAGAAAGGCAATATCGCCTATAAGATATAGAAATATATGATGCAGATCCCTAAAAATCAAATAGTGAATAAAATAAAAAGCTACAGATAAAACAATTAGAATTGAGGCAAGAAGAACCTGCCAATTAAAGAATCTTTTCATTAAAATATCTCCTTTGTATTCTAGCCGAATGCCACGTCAAGAATCATCATAACCAAAAATCCGATTACGGTTCCTCCCGTAGCCAAATCCGTATGCCCATTTCGCTGCGATTCAGGAATAACCTCTTCAACCACCACAAAGATCATGGCACCCGCTGCAAAACCCAGCGCATAAGGTAGCATTGGTCTTGCCCATAAAACTGCAGCTGCCCCAAGCACTGCGGCAATAGGTTCAACTATTGCTGAAAGCTGACCATACCAAAAACTCTTAAATCTAGACATATGTTCACGGCGTAATGATACAGAAACTGCAAACCCTTCAGGAATGTTTTGGATGCCAATACCAACTGTTAATGCGATAGCTGCTGCTATTGTTGCTTCTGGTAAGCCAGACGCTAATGCACCAATGGCAACTCCTATGGCAAGGCCTTCTGGAATATTGTGCAGAGTTATCGCAAGAACCAGCAAAAGGCTACGCTGCCATGATGTCTTAATCCCTTCTGCCTCTTTTGTAGGAAAGCCGAGATGAAGATGCGGTAAAACTTTATCAATCATGCGCAAGAATATAGTCCCGGTTAAGAAACCTGATGCAGCAGGAATCCAAGGAGCAATTCCGCTATGATGAGACATTTCAATGGCTGGCGCCAAAAGTGACCAGAAGCTTGCCGCAATCATTACTCCACCGGCAAAGCCAAGCATAGAGTCAAATATTTTCTGGCTGAACTCCCTAGCCAGAAATACAAAAGCAGCTCCAATAGCAGTCAATCCCCAAGTAAAGATACCTGCAGCTAAGGCTGTAATAACTGGATGCAGATTCTGTATTGATTCAATCATA
>JBFZAD010000198.1:0-2580 GCA_041309125.1 Candidatus Omnitrophota bacterium | reverse complement strand
AACCAGACATAAGAAAGGAAAGGGATGAGTTTAGTTTCTTGTGGGTTGTAGATTTCCCTCTATTTAAATTTAATAAGGAGGAAAATCGTTGGGAGTCTGAGCATCATCCCTTCACTGCGCCAAATGAGCAGGATGTAGCATTGCTTGATACTGATTTGGCTCGGGTGCGTTCTAGGAGTTATGATCTTGTGCTAAACGGCCAGGAGATAGCAAGTGGTTCAATAAGAATACATAAGAGCGCTCTACAGCAGAAGATATTTAAAATTATTGGCATAGATGAGCAAGAGGCACAGCTACGTTTTGGCTTTTTGCTAGAGGCATTTAAATTTGGAGCACCTCCACACGGAGGGATTGCGCTTGGTTTAGATAGGTTGGTTGCTACCATGAGTAGGGTAGAAAGCATAAGAGATGTAATTGCATTTCCAAAGACTCAAAAGGCAGCTTGTCCCTTGACCAATGCACCTTCAGAGGTTGATACAAAACAATTAAAGGAACTGGGAATAAAAATTTTAGGAAAGGAGTGAGGAATATGGAAAGTTTGAGAAAGAAAAATCTTCTTGCGCTGGCATGTTTTCTTATGATCATTTTTGTTACCGGCTGTACTGTCCGAACTTACACAGTTACAAGGCAAAGGACCGACCAGGACCTTAATTCTGGGAATCGCGGCTATGTTCAGGGCAAATCCATACCAGCTGATCCAAAGAGAGATACAACAAAAAAAGAAAAGGTTGTGGAAGTTGAGTGGCATTGGCCTTTTAAGTTTGAGCGCCTAAAAAAGGCACCTGACCAGAAAGAACCCAAAGAAGCAAAACTCGACGAATCTGTTGCAGATACAGTGGAAGTTCAAGATATAGTGTTAGACACTCAATCGGCAGCCCAGACATATGAGAGCTATACTGTTATGAAGGATGATACACTACAGAAGATTTCAGAAAAGTTTTATGGCACAACAAAGAGATGGAATGAGATATACGAGTTAAACAAAGATGTACTCAAAAGCCCAGATAAACTATACCCGGGCAAGACCATCAAGATTCCTGCAAAATAATAATGATATTTCATATTAATCTTGACACCATAGCTCAAATACAACTTTTGTTTGGGCCCAATGATGAAAACATCAGGCTAATAGAAAAAGAATTAGATATTAAAATTGATCCCATAGGACAGAGCTTAAGATTAAAAGGCGCATCTAACAAAATAGACAAGGCAGCCAGGGTAATTGATGTTCTGCTTTCAGACATTAAGCAAGGCAAGAGCCCATTAAGGTCAGAGGTATACTTTATCTTGAAAAATATGAAGACGAGTGTTGTGCATAAGAAAGTGACTAATGATACCTTTTGTAGCCAAATTGACACAAGCTTTAAAGGCAAGGAGATTGGGCCAAAGACAAAGGGTCAAACTGAATATGTAAAGGCTATTCGGGATTTTGATATTGTCTTTGGTATAGGACCAGCCGGAACTGGCAAGACATATCTGGCCATGGCAATGGCAGTTGAGGCATTAAAAAATTCTACGGTGAGGAGAATAATCTTGACTAGGCCTGCCCTTGAGGCAGGTGAAAGCTTAGGCTATCTACCAGGTGATATGTATGAAAAGATATCCCCATATCTTAGGCCTTTGTATGATGCATTGTATGATATGATGGAGCCAGAACGTATAGAGAAGTATACAGAGACAGGTGTTATAGAGGTTGCTCCTTTAGGTTACATGCGTGGAAGGACTTTAAATGATGCTTTTATCGTATTGGATGAAGCACAGAATTGTACAACAGAGCAGATGAAGATGTTTTTAACCAGGCTTGGCTTTGATTCAAAAACTGTGATAACAGGAGATATAACACAGAGCGATTTACCAGGTGGAAAGCCCTTAGGACTTTTGCAGGCACAAGAGTTATTGAAGTATATAGACGGGATAAAATTCATATATTTTACAGGAAAAGATGTAGTAAGACATGAACTGGTCCAGCGAATTATTGAGGCCTATGAAAAGGGTAATAAATCTGCTTAAGCCGATTACCAACATAAATATGAAGGAATATTCAAAGTTAATCTTAAATATTTTTTTGATTCTAATTTTCCTGGCGCTTATAGTAATCCTGCGCTCAAACCCGAGCCCTGAAATTATTTTTACATTTTTCTTAATCACGCTTTTTGTCTATCTCTTTAAATTTTACAACTCAAAATTTATAATTAAAAATTTTAATTTTATTCAGTTTTGTATCTTGTATATGTTATTCTTTATTTTTTCATATAAGTTGATTTTTTCATTAATTAATAATCCCGATAACGCCCATATATATAGTTATCTTATATATTTTATTCCCATTGTCTGTTTTGTCATGTTTGCAAATATACTATTTAACGATTTTCATTTGGGTTTTGTAATGGCCCTGTTAGTCAGTTTGACAAGCGGATTCCTAATCAGTGCAGATCTTACTATTCTTTTCATATTTATTATAAGTGCAATATTGGCGAATATCTTAGTATTGGGCGTCAGAGAAAGGTCTCATATTACCAAGGCCGGTCTCTTAGCCGGTATAGCCCAGCAGATTCTGTGTATTCTATTCTTGGAAGATTT
>JBFZAD010000197.1:0-9087 GCA_041309125.1 Candidatus Omnitrophota bacterium | reverse complement strand
CTATATAATTTCCCGGAATAGTTTCATCTTTCTCATCTTCAGGTATTGCCTCTTTCTCTCCCGCAGTATCTTGACTAATTACTCCAGAAGTAATAATCTCTTTGTCTGACTTAATGATAGCAAAATTATTGTCTGAAACATCAAATACATTAGAATCGTATGCATCTGATATTTTTACCTTCACATTTTCAGACACCTCATTCGGCACCTGCCAACTTTTATAAATACCTGCATTTGGAGTTTCTGCAATAATTGTCTTATCGTATGTCTTTCCGCCGTCTGTAGAATATTCAAGCTTCATCTTATAATCTGCTCCGTATTCCTCAGCAGACCACTTTATAGTCTGTGTTGAGCCAACAGCCCAGGTCTCTCCTCCATTTGGAGAGACGAGGGTTATGGAACCGGGTAGATAATCTATTTTTAATGATTCGAGCTCAGGGCTGCTTGAGTTAGAATCATTGTTTGTCAATCTTACTTTAAACTTCATTGACTTTCCCTTTGCAAAGTCGTTTATTGAGGCATAGTAACTTTCGCCCTTACCGTTTGAGCAGCTTGCACAGATAGTTTTATAGGTCTTTCCATTATCAGCTGACATATCAACATATAATTTCGCATTTCCTTGGATTGTGGCAAGAATATATGGCTTTAATATCCTTATCTCAAAATCTGAAGGTAATACATAAGATTCATAGATTCCTTCATCTCTACCACTGTCTAATATTAAATCTCCTTTATCGTTTAAAATAATGCCATCAAAGCTTGCTAAATTAGTTGCTTCTTCTTCGCCAACTGATGCTAAAATGGGTTCCTGCTTGACAAATTTCCTTACGCGTATCCAGTCATATAATGCAACTCTTTGGCCATTGCCTTTTCCGCCAATCTTAAGGCCAATATATCCTTCTTCTGGGCCTTCAGAAACTGCATAGGTAATTTCAGCCTCTTTTTCATTGGCTTCTGAATATCTATCAAATGTTAAGTCTTTATTATCTACGATAATTTTATAATTATAATATTTATTAATATTAATTACCTTATTATCATTAGCCTTGACAATGTCTCCAACTGCAATGCAATGCTGTGCGCCATCATAAACTGAAGAATAAACCACTTGGGTCTGTTCTTCATCTTTAGCTGACTTAATAATAGCACGGGCTTCTCCGCTTTCTATCTTTGCTTTATATTCTATTATTCCATCTTTAATCTTATATATATTTGAAATAATCTGGGCAGCATCCAGTTTTAAAGTTGAATTATCTATTTCGTAGCTGCCTGCTTCATCTAACTCAATGTCCCACTTTATTGAATCGAGATCATAGTCATTAAAGTCCTCAAAGAATTCAAAAACTTTTTCTCCATCTGATAAATCTATTGCCTGTGAAGAGCCATAGTATACATATATAGGTAAGCCATCTTGTGGAAGTTGTGGAATCTTTACCCAGAATGTAGCTACTCTTTTTGAGCCTGTGCCAGATATATTATCTAAATAGTGGGATATTAAAGTTTCTCCATCTGCCAAGGTAAATCTTATATCTTTAAAATCATTCTGAATATTTCCATCACAATAGATATCTGCTGGTGATTTTGTAGCTTGATGCAATCCCTCTGCTAAAGTAATCTTTATTTGGTTATTAAACAACTCTTTATCAGATCCCCCAATAAATATTTTCTTCCTATACTGAAATCCTGAAAGCAAAGGATTGCCAAAGCTAAAGCCTTCGCTCTTATTATCAACATAAGAAATCCTTACCTCTTTTAAGCTTGCGCCTTCAGCTAGCTTTGCCCTCCATTTTAATTTATCGCCTTTAGTGAATCCTTTATCAAGGGGCAGGCCGTTTATAATCTTGGTATAGCTATTTCCATTGTCAGCACTAACTTCTAGGCTAATCTCGCCAGTAGAATCCCAAGCTGCTGTTATGCTTGAAATAGTACCTTCAGCTTCAATAACCCTGCCTGAAATATATTCACCGGATGCATCAAAAGCATAATCCCCGAGTCCGTCCTCTCTATATATAACTTTTGATTTAAAGTTAATTGTCTCTGGATTTGCGTAGCAGATATTGAGGTATAGCAAAAAAGAAATGGCTAAAGATATTCTCCAAAAAATCCTTAAGCTTTTCACATCTATTCTTATTGCCTTCATTCTCTCTTTCATTTCATTCACCCCTTTTGTCCTTTTCTACCTAAAGTATAGATTATACGCACAAATATAGCAATGTGTGAACTACTCTATTGGGGTGCACATATTACTCATAAAAATGCTTATATTTAATGACCATCTTTTATATATAAAAAAGCTGGCAATTATTCTATATAAATCTTGTATTTACAATATGTTATACACTAATACCAGTCCGCCATTACACAATTTTGTTCTCAATCGCGTATTTAACCAGGTCTGTGGTCCTATTGAGATTAAGCTTTTTTAATATGTTATTCTTGTGGTTTTCTATGGTGCGCCTGCTTAAGCATAGTTTTTGCGCTGCTTCTTTAGCAGTCTTTCCTTCTGCAACTAGCCTTAAAATATCCAGTTCGCGCTGGCTAAGGAGTTCTTCAGGCTTTATCTTCTCGCCCTTTCTTTCAACTACCTGATCTGCCAAATAGGTTGATATATCTTCGCTTAGATATAGCTTACCCCTCATTACCCTATCAAGGGCAACTAATAATTCTTCTGCTGCATTTTCTTTATTTATATATCCATTTACACCGCTACTTAAAGCCTTTTGAACATATGCCCCCATTTTGTGAACTGTCAGAATTATAACCTTGGTATCTTTTGAAATACGCTTAATCCTATCAATGACCTCCAAACCCCCTAAAACAGGCATGGTAATATCCAGTAATAATACATCCGGCTTAAGCTTCTGCACCAAATCCACAGCCTCCTGGCCATCAGCGCCTTCGCCAACTATCTTGTAGCTAATATTATCCTTTAATATACCCTTTATGCCTTCGCGAATAATATCATGATCATCAACTATCACAATCTTTGTAGCCATATTTCGTCTTGCGTTTTGCGTTATGCGTACTGCGTTTTGTATTAAAGCTTTTTGTTTAAATTCACGATCATTCTTGAAATATGATCTAATAGCTCTAATATTTCACCTTGAACTATCTTATCGATATACTTAAGCTCATGAGAAATTATTACTTGTGTCTCCAATTCGGAACAAGAGCCTAGTGCAATATAAAGAAATTGTTTAAACTCTTTATTGTATTGCCTTCTAAATCCTTCAGATACATTTGATGGAATAGATATAGCAGATCTCCTCAACTGCGAAGATAAACAATATGTTTCATACTGTGGAAAATTCTCTGTTAGTTTATATATTCTTTTAACTAGCTCAATCCCTTTTTTCCAGATATCCAAATCTCTGTATGTTTTTATCTTATCCATTATTATTTTTACAATTTTACGCTGTACGCACTACGCACAACGCACAACGAGACATATCTAAACTTTAGATATTGGTAACTCTACGCTTATTTTTGTGCCTTTGCCAGGGATAGCAACTATATTCATCCTGCCACCTAGAAGTTCAATGCGTTCTTCCAAACCCATTAATCCTAATTTGCTTGATTTATGACGATCTTTAAGGAATTTTGAGTAATCAAAGCCAGCGCCATCGTCTTTAATTGTCAAGTAACATATATTGTCTCTGCTTTCAAGATCAATCTCCACATTTTTTGCCTTTGAGTGCCTTGCGATATTAGTAAGGCCCTCTTGTATTACCCTGTATAATGCAAGAGAAAACTCTCCTTTTGGGTTTAGCCTGAAATTATCATTTTTAAAAATATAATTTATACCCGTTACCTGCTTCTGCTGCATGAGTAAACCATTCACAGTATCTACAAGGCCAACATCATCAAGTGCACTTGGCCTTAAGAGTTCTGATATATTATGCATCCTTTGCATTAACCCAGTTAGGATCTTCTTTGATTCCTCAAGCTCTTTTTGTATAAAATTCCTACCGGCTAATACTGGTTCTTCCTGAATCTTCATATCAATAACGCCTAAAAAAATCTTGAGCCCACTTAGATCCTGGCCCATCTGGTCATGGACCTCCATAGATAGATCCCCTCTTTCCTGCTCTTCAAGCTTGATCATACGCTTAACCAGGTGCTCTCTTCTATTTCTCTCATTCTTAAGATTATTAAACACTGAAAAGGCAGTTAACAGGCCAATAATCAGTGCCATAATCAGCGAGATTCCAAGCATAAGTACAGAACGATTCTTTGCCATATTTGTCTTTTTTAGCTGCTCATTTATTTGGCGAAGATTATCCTTCTGCACTACATCGCTTAGAAAATCATCTATCTTGAACAAGCTATTCTCAAATTCTATCATCGTCCTGTTAATAGAATTCTGAATTATCTTTGGGTCCTGGGCTTTATCAAGATTTCCTGCAAGCTTAATTATCTTATCTCCTAAAATATTAAGCTGATTATGGTAGTCTTTAATCTTGACTAACCAATCTCTCTGTTCTTGTGTACGGATAAACTTAGCATATTGATCTAAATTTTTTTTAAAATCCAGCAAGGTTGTTTCTATGATCTTTAAATCAGCGGTACTGCTGGCTGCCTCTAAATATCTTGTATTCTTCCAGAATACGAAATTGCGGATGCTCATCGCATATTGGCTGTTATCAATTTTCATTCCTAATGTAGCAGCCTGCATAGGTAGATATATTTCTCCTAACTCTATTACAGCCCTATTTAGAAACTGAATCTCCAATATCCCGAATATGCCAATTATGGCTATTAGGAAAATTATTGCAAAAAATCCGCCTAAAAGCCTAAAGTCAGAGCCTATAATCTTCATTTAACTGATTTTACGGTATTCTTTGACAATTCCGCTTCCAAGTTCTTAATCCAATCCTCTATCTGGTATGAATCCACAGGCCTTGGTTCTTGTTTAAGATATTCTTTATAATGAAATACTGCCTTCTCCTTATCGGATAAACAATCATCATAAATAATAGCCAAGTTATAATGAGAGCTGAAATCATTAGGGTTAAGCGATATGCTTTTGTTAAACATCTCTATTGCATGGGAGTAATCATTATTTTGTGCATAGGCAACGCCTAATTTATAATAACTGTCGCTTTTTGCAGAATCTAATTTCTTCTGCAAGACCTCTTTTTCTAACTCAACTGTCTTTAGATTCTTATGAGTTTGGGTCTTTGTTTCATTCATCAGCTTCTGCCTTGACTTCTGCAAACCAGCTGTTTGTTTCTTTAATAACTCTGCTGTTTTTTCAGACTTTGTCAACTTATCCTGTATCTCATTCTTCTCATTTGTTATATCTAAAAGCATCTTTTGGGTATTTTTAAGGCTATCCGCTACCTCCTGCTGCTGTTTAAGATAAAATAATATATCTTTTTGCAACCTTTCATTATCCTTTGTTAAACTATCCTTATCTTCCTTTAACCCTTCTATATCCTGCTTATACCTTTTTGTGTAATCTTCTAATTCTGAAATCTTATCCTCAAGGCCCGTCTTTTTCTGCACAAACATCATATTGTTTATATATGAAGTGACAAAGATACAACTTGCTGTAATTATAAAAATGAGGAAAATATTTTTTATTAATTTCATCTTGTATTAAAAACTTTTTAAAGGCTTTTTTAAGGACTGCTGTGTTTTTTCTCTTTCTTTCTGATATTGCGACTTAACATCTTCCGCAGAACTTATGTCTTCTTTTAAGGTGAACGATGGTGGAATTATGCGAGGAGTAATAAAAATTGCCAGTTCCGTCTTTTTCTTTTCATCTGATCGGCTCTTAAACAAACTTCCTAAAAAAGGAATGCTGCCAAAAAAAGGAAGTTGATAGCTTGTCTTATTATCTTCCTTTTTCATAAGGCCGCCTAATATTATTGTGTTGCCATCTTTTATTCTAAGGGTTGTCTGTGCCTCAGATGTCTCAACAATAGGTATTTTACTGCCTAAGGCAGTTATTAAAGGAGTTTTGGTTGAACTTACCTCTGGTTTTATCTTCATAGTAATGTCACCTTCACGGTTAATAACCGGTACAACATGTAACTTTACTCCAACATCTATAAACTCAACATTTTCAGCTGTAACATTCGTACTTTCTGCCTGAGATTGAGTCTGGGTTACGTAAGCCTCTCTTGTGCCCACCAATATACTTGCCTCCTGGTTGTTTAATACAACAATCCTTGGGCTTGAAAGTACCTCTGTCCTTCCTAAGGTCTGCAGGAGCTCAAAAGCC
This sequence comes from Candidatus Omnitrophota bacterium, assembly GCA_041309125.1. Classification (GTDB taxonomy): domain Bacteria; phylum Omnitrophota; class Gorgyraeia; order Gygaellales; family Gygaellaceae; genus JBFZAD01. The sequence goes on along the minus strand of JBFZAD010000197.1, from coordinate 2,858 downwards.
AAGGTATAATCATCTGAACTAACTGACCCTATGGAAATCTTACCTTCTTTAGCCAAGGATGTAGCAGGCGAGAAGGCTCCTTCAAGTTTTAGGCTATGTAAATTAGCAGCGCTAAAAAGTCTTTCCCAATCAATGCCTGATTCAAAAGTATCATTGAGCGTAATCTGAATTATCTTTGCATCAATCAATACCTGCTGTTCCTGTTCATCAAGCTCCGCGATCATTGAGCGGATCTTGTCTAGCTTTTTTGGCAGATCTGTAATTATAACCTTGTTTGAGCGCTCATCTATGTTTATCTGACCCACTCCCTTAGTTATTACCTTAGAGATTTGCGCATCGATATCCTTGGCAGTTGCGTATTTTAAAGCAAATGCGAGAGTCTGTGTCGGTACATCAATCTCTTTTATTGCGGACTGTATCAATTCTAATTTTTCTGGCGTATCCATTGCAATTACAGTTGCAGAAGCTGAATCCACAACAATCTTACCAATAGTGCTTTTTAACTCTTTGACTGCGCTAAAGACAGCATCCGGTTCAGCAAACTCAAGCTTAAATGTCTGCACGAGACGTTTTTCATTATAGCTTTCGCCATAAAGTTTCTCATACTCTTCCTCTGTAACTACATTGATTACATTGCCTTTCCTTTCGCTGGCAAGGCCATTGCTTACAAGTATAATGTCAAATACATCCTCAAAGGTGACATCATTTAAATATAATGTAACCCTGCCCTTTACCTCTTTGCTGGGCACAATATTTAGTCCAGTTTTAGAAGAGAGTATCTTAAAGAATTCAATGATATCTATGCCTTTTAAATCAAGAGAGAACTTATCATCCTCTTGGGCCTTTGCAACCATTGTCTCTTGCGTTTCTTGAGGCTTCTCTTCTTTTACCTCTTGTGCGTCTTGAGGCTGCGCAGTAAGAGTTTCTTGATTCGGATTCACTTCTTGGCTAGATACATCTTTTGGAGAATAAATCAAGACGCAGCTAACGCTTACAACTAAAATCACAACCGTAAACACTTTGTAATAATTCATTTTCATATTTTCACCTATTATCTTATATCCAGCCTATCTTCACCTAGGCTTAAAGTAACCTTATCCTTATATATCTTTTCGATTTTAATCTCCTTTAACTTATCGCCTTCTTTTAGAAAATAAGTTTTTGTGTCTTTTTTGTCTTCTATCATGACCTGTGGCTGAGCCTGGGACCATAGTATGCCAACTACTGCAAAATCTTTTATTGCATCCTGTAAAAGATTGATCTTTTCAGCCGTCTTTGTGGGGTCAATATTTTCTTCTTCTTCAACCATGCCAAACAATCCCTTATCCTTCAAAACGCTCATATAATCAGAAAGGGCCAATTCTGAGGCTTTAGGGATAGCAAATTCTAAGCCTTGTTCATCCTCATCTTTTTTCAAATCCTCTCCTTTTAAGACCGCTGAATTGTTTTGATTAACATAAAAAAAATCTACAACAATAATACACACAACTATTGCTATCGATATACCAAAAAATCTGTTGGCTATCTTTAGATCTAGTCCCTTAAAATCAAAAAGCAAATTGAAATTAGCAAGGCCTAAACCAGCCTTTCTAAAGCCTGACTGCTTGGTATTCTGACTTTTAGGGCTCTCTATAATCTTTAAAAGCTTCTCTTCTGGCGTCTCTTGTGGAATTGGCATTTTTTTACGTTGAGATAAACTGCTCTGCGCGCTCAAACACCCTTTCAGACATAACAACATCCTTTACTATATTCTCATCTACTATTTTTTTATTCTCTAAAACCAGGCTTTTAAGACAATCATGGCAAAGCATAGAGATGCGCCTAGGATATCCTAAGCTATAGCGATATATAAGAGTTATAGCCTTGATAGAAAATAATGACTGTCTGTACCTGTAGCCCGCCATCTTGAGCCTAAAATCTATCATCTCTGCTACCTCTTTTTCAGACAAAGGAGTAATAACGTTTTTAAAATTTATCCTGTCTATAAAATTTTTCATTTCTTTTATATGCGGCAAAATTTCAATCTGTGATAATAAAACAAGTTGTAAGAGCTTATATTCATTTGTCTCATAATTTAAAAGGAGCCTCAATACCTCTAACGACTGATTATTAAGCCGCTGAGACTCATCAATTAAAAGCACTATTGTTTTGGCCTCATTTACCCCTTTTTGGAACAAGAACCTCTTTATCGCCTCGCGATAGTCTATCTTCTTATTGGCCAAATCCTTGTCCATATCTATGTGAAAGGTTCGAACAAGGGTTTCCAAAAACATCTCCTCATTATCAAAATCAGGATCCAGAATCATAAAGAACAATATGTCCTTTCTTTCGTTTAAGAGCTGAAAAAGCTTACGTGAAAGTGTAGTCTTGCCCGTGCCAACATCTCCTAAAATAAGACTTAAACCCCGCCTTAGGCGTATTTCTATCATAATGCGATTTAGCGTATACCTGTGCCCGCTTGATTGATAGAAGAATTCTGGGTCTGGACTGGTTGAAAATGGTTCTCGTTCTAAGCCTAACAGTTTATAATAACTCATCCTTTATTACCCTCAACGAATATCCCTTTTTTCTAAATTCCCTAATTCTTTCAAGCTGTAGCCTGATCTGCTCATTGTCGTAGAGTCTCTTATTGCCTTCATTTGCAATTATCTTAAAGAAACCAAGATTAGTGTAATAATTTACAGTCTGATAAGATATATTGAATTGGCTAACTATTTCCTGCGGAGAAACCTGTTTCATATAATATAGGTAAATATAGAATTAACTTGATAATAAGTATAATAACATATATTAATTAATATATATATTTAGCACTTATAGTACTTATTGTCAAGTACTTTTTCTAAAAAAAGGGCTTT
>JBFZAD010000196.1:0-19596 GCA_041309125.1 Candidatus Omnitrophota bacterium | reverse complement strand
ATCTATACGAATTAGGAGGGCCAAAGGGGTTAAGAGGCTATGATAGAAAGGATATTCAGGGGAGTAATTCCTTATTGTCAAGCGTAGAATATCGTGTTAGCATATTGGATAATTTGGGCGTTTATGCATTTGATAATATAATAAATTTTGACGATATACAGGTTGTAGGTTTTTTTGACATAGGTAAGGGCTGGTTTGGTAATTTCGATAGCTATGATTTTAAAAAGGATGCTGGATTTGGCTTGCGCCTTGGAGTTAACCTAGGGTCTTTTTTAGAGAAGATTATTTTGCGCTTTGATACTGCATGGGCCATTGGCGATGAGAGCGAAGATGGCAAGTTCTGGTTTGGCTTAAGCCATACTTTTTAGAAATAATTTATGGAGGAAGTTTAATATGAGGAAATTAAACATTTTATCATTTTTTTTTATTATCTTTTCTTCGGTTTCTTTGGCAGTTGTTAGTGCCCAGGAAATAGAGTTAAAGGGAAGCGTTGATAAAACAGAAGTGGATATAAATGATACCTTTACTCTGACAATTGAAGTCAGTGGCAGCTATAAAGAAACACCAAAGATTCATATGCCAAAACTAGATGATTTTAAAATAGTGGGGACAAGCTCATTCAACGGAACTTCAATAAATGGCAAAGAAATCTCTATGACTACAAAGATAATTTATATGCTAAGGCCAAATTCAGCCGGTACATTTGCCATTGAGCCGGCTATGATAAAGTCAGGGCTTAAGACATATAAGACAGAGCCTATAGAGATAAAGGTTACAGGAGAGGCTAAGCAGCCAGAAGAGCAAGAGCCTGAATCAGAACCAGAGCCTTATGAAGATACAGAGGATGAAGAAGAGGTGACATTATAAATGAAAAAAAAGGTCTATTATCATGATACAGATTGCGGTGGAGTTGTTTATTATGGCAGGTATTTAGAATTTTTAGAAGAGGCAAGAACAGAGCATCTCTTTGAAAATGGCCTACTAACGCAAGAGTTGATGAAAAATGGGGTATATTTTGTTGTATCGCATGTAGAGGTGGATTATAAATATCCTGCGCGATATGGGGATATTTTAGATGTAAGGGCGTCTATAAAATCTTTTACCAGGACTAGCATGGAATTCTTCCAGGAGATTCATAATCAAAATAATCAATTAGTAATAGAAGCAAAGGTTAGATTGGTTTGTATTGATAAAAACTTCAAGCCACAGCCGTTGAGCGAAGAAATTAAGCAAAGGCTAGGTCTTCTTGATAAATAAAAAGCGGCTCATAAGACTTACACAAGAATTAATACAGATAAATTCGCAAAACCCTCCGGGCAACGAGAGAGAGATAGCTTTGTTTGTAAGGAGTCATTTAGAGAAGCTTGGGATACAAACTAAAATCTATGAATTTAAAAAGAATCGGACGAATATACTCTGTACCTTGAAATCAAAAGGGAATAAGTCTCTTCTATTATCTCCTCATTTAGATACTGTTCCGGCAGGAAACAATTGGAAGTTTCCGCCGTTGGCGGGTAAATTATTTAAAAATAGGATATACGGCAGAGGGGCAAGCGATTGCAAAGGAAATCTTGCATGTGCATTAGAGGCGATAACAAGCATAGTTGAGGAAAAAAAACATCTAGATTACAATTTAGTCTTTGCAGCAACAAGCGATGAAGAGACTGGAAGCCACTTAGGGTTGATACCTTTGTTGGATAAGGGGATACTAAAACCGGATGCTGCAATAATTTTAGATGCGGATGAATTTGAAATAATTATCTCACAAAAAGGATTAATACATTTTAAGATCAATGTCTTTGGAAAAAAGGCGCATGGCGCATATCCGGATCGTGGTATTAATGCAATAGAGATATCAGCCGGTATTATACAGGCATTAAAAAAACACAAGTTTAAATATGAAAAGCACCCATTGTTAAAGGCTCCAACTGTAAATATTGGGACTATTACCGGCGGAGATAAGGTAAATATGGTTGCTGATTTTTGTTCATTTGGAGTTGATTTAAGATTCTTGCCAGGGATGCGCTCTGAAGCTATCATAAATGAGGTAAAAAGAATTACGAATTCTTTTGCAAATAAATATAGAATCGAAATCCAATCTGTACAAGCACCTTTTAATATTGACAAAAATCATTTTTTGGTCAATAATCTTATGAGTTCGCTACGCAGGAATAACAGGCCAGTAAGAATTAGAGGCAGTGAAGGCGCTACCGTGATTACGTTTTTCCAGCATAAAAATATTCCTGCCGTTGCAACGGGTTTTTCAAGTAAGGCCAAGGCTCACACAACCGATGAGCATATACCGGTCAAAAATTTAGTGGATGGTGCAAAGCTCCTTGAAACACTATTATTAAATTTTAAATTTCCAAGTAAAAACAATGCCAGATAAGTTAACCCATACCAAGAGAATACCGAAACTAAGAAACCCATATTTTATTGCTGCTTGGCCCGGGATGGGGCAGGTTGCCTTTAACGCAGTAAAGCATATTTTAGAATCGCTTCAGTTCACTGAATTTGCCCATATTAATAGCGAAGATATCTTCTATCCTACCCATATAACAATAGCCAATAGCACTATAAATTCACAAGAGACGCCATTTAATAAATTTTATTATTGGAAGAATAAATTAGGGCAAAATGACCTTCTGGTTTTCTTAAGTAATGCCCAGCCTGATCTGGCCCGCAGTAAGGAGTATTGTAATAATATCGTATCTTTGGCCAAGGATTTGAATGCAAAACTCATGTTTACCTTTGCAAGCATGCCACTTCCTATAGACCATATACAAAAACCAGGCATATGGATTACGGCAACCGAAAAGAGATTATTGAATGATTTTAAAAAATTTCATTTCAAGACACTCACAGAAGGAAAAATAAGTGGGATGAATGGGCTTATCCTTTCAAAAGGAAAAGAGATAGGTATAGACGGTGTTTGCATACTTGCAGAAATACCGATATATACTATACAGATCGATAATCCAAAGGCATCTGCCAGTGCCCTGGAGGCATTTTGTTCGATTGTGAATATAAGCATTGATATAGCAGGCTTGTCAAAGCATGCCGATGAGGTTGAAGAGGAAATTAATAAACTCGTGGATTATTTAAAGAACGCGGTGCAACCCGAACCTATAGAGGAAGAAGAAATAGATAATATTAGAAATGTTTTAAGTAGTAAGACCAGAGTGCCTAATTCGGCAATTGAAAGAATAGAGCAGCTTTTCTCGCATGCCAAAAAGGATATAACCAAGGCCACAGAATTAAAAAAAGAGCTGGATAAGTGGAATATCTACAAGGATTACGAAGACAGATTCCTTGATCTATTCAGAAAACTTAAAGAAAAAAATAATTAGTTTCAGTCTGTAATCTTCCTGATAATTTTTAACTTTTGCCCATCTTAATTTTAAGCCATAAAAAATAGATGAATAATTCTTACAAGGCAATATTTATTGACCTGGGTAATGTAATGATTGATTTTGACCATATGATAGCGGTCAGAAAGATAGTCAAGTTTTCTAGGCTAAAGGAAAAAGAGATTCTGCAGATTGTATTTGATTCTGATCTTACCTGCCTATTTGAAGAAGGTAAGATATCCGAAACAGATTTTTACAAAATGGCCAAAGAAAAACTTAAGTTTGAAATGACCTATGGAATGTTTTTGCCAATCTGGAATGAAATCTTCTTCTTTACGCCAAGGAATAAGTTTGTTCACCAAATGGTTTGCAAGCTGAGAAAGAATTACCGCACTTTTCTCATATCTAATGTAAACAAATTACACTTTGAATATATTAAAAATACTTTTAATATTCTTGATTGTTTTGACGGGCTCCTGCTTTCGTATGAGGTAGGCGCAAGAAAGCCAAACCCAATTATATATAATAAAGCTATACAGGCGGCAGGATGCAGGGCAGATGAGATAATTTATTTTGATGACAGAGAAGATCTTATAAAAGAGGCATCAAGGCTTGGGATCGAAAGTTGCCAGTTCACAGATATAGAATCATTCAAAAAGACTTTAGAAGGCTTAGGTGTTTTAAATTAAGATACGTTTATGGAAAAAATTACCCTCGCACATGGTAGCGGCGGAAAACAAATGCACGATTTAATAAAAAGGCTCTTTCTTAAGTATTTGAGCAATGATTATTTGGTTGAGCTTTTAGACAGCGCAATTTTAGATAAAATCAACTTAAAAAGAATTGCATTTACCACTGATTCCTATGTAGTGAGCCCAATATTTTTTAAGGGCGCAGATATCGGCAAACTGGCTGTTTGCGGGACTATAAATGATTTAGTAGCTGTTGGTGCAAGGCCTTTATATATTTCTTTGGCATTTATTATCGAAGAAGGATTTCAATATAGTAATTTAGAAAGAATTGTTAAATCAATAGGTAGAACCATAAAAGAGGCAGGCATAAAGGTTGTTACAGGAGACTTAAAGGTAGTGCCCAAGGGATCTTGCGACGGAATCTTTATTAATACTTCGGGAGTTGGAGAAATTCTAACAGGAGTAAGATTCTCTCGCGACAACATAAGATATGGTGATGCCGTAATAGTAACTGGACCGATAGCCGAACACGGCTTTTGTATACTTTCAGAGAGAAAAGAATTCAATCTGCGGTTTAGGATAAAAAGCGACTGCAATCATTTAGAATGGATATCTAATCTGCTATTAAAATTCAAGCAAGAGATTAAGTTCATGAGGGATCCCACAAGGGGTGGATTGGCAACAACCTTAAACGAGATGGTTGAGGATAAAAATTTTGGAATTTTATTAGAAGAGAAAGATATCCCCATTCGTTTAAATATCAAGAGGTTGTCAGAATTGATGGGTATTGACCCGTTATATATGGCTTGTGAAGGCAGGATGGTTATAATTGTAGATAACAACTCCTCTAAGAGAATCCTAAACAGTATTAAAAAATATCCACAAGGAAGAAATGCTAAAATTATTGGTAGTGTAGTAAGGGACTACGCAGGTAAGGTTATCCTTAAGACAGTCCCTGGAGGCAATAGAATAGTCGATATGCTAAGCTCTGAGCCCCTGCCAAGGATTTGTTAATTTTATGAAGACAAAAGATTATAGGCAAAGATTTTATAGAAAATGGTCGCATGATTCTGATTTGATTGATCAAGAGGTTATTGTCAGAGAGACCGATCTGTTTATCTTAAGTAATAAAAGAATTGAAAAAGCTCTTATTCGAGATTTAATTATTAAATACAGAGGGCAAATCGAAGATTATATAAAAAAAGATGTGAACTTTTTGAATTCGCTTTCTCCGATATCAGTTGAAAGAAACGCAGAGCCCATTATAAAAATGATGGCAAAATATTCTCAGATGGCCGACGTCGGCCCTATGGCAGCAGTTGCAGGGGCTATTGACGATTTTATAGCTAAAGACTTATTAAAATTCTGCGATGAGTTAATTTTAGAGAATGGCGGAGATATATTCATAAAGGCCACAACCCCCAGGACCATTGGGATATATGCCGGAGAGCTAAAGAATTTTAGAAATCTGGCAATAAAGATTAAGCCAGAGATGACTCCCCTTGGAGTTTGCACATCCTCCGCAACGGTTGGACATTCTTTGAGTTTTGGCAAGGCAGATGCCGCAATTGTTTTGGCAGAAAATGCAACCCTAGCAGATGCAGCAGCAACACTTTTAGGAAATAGCGTAAAAAGGACAGAAGATTCAAAACGGGCCTTAGAATCGGTTAAAAAGATTAATGGAATTATTGGCGCCGTTGTAATTATTGAGGATTGCTTAAGCAGCTGGGGAAAAGTTGAATTCGTTAAGATGTAATTTTTTACCAATCCATATAAAAAAACTTGACAATTATTGCTTAATGTGATTAAATTATTATATAGGAGATTTAAAAAAATTAAATTTAGTTTCCGTCGGAGAAAATAGAAAAAATTTGAAGAAAAATATTTGTAGGGACCAAAAATCACGGGTCCCTTTTTTTCTGTATAGCAAAACCCATGGTTAAAACTATTGGACTGACATACGATTTAAAATCTGATTATATACCAAGGCCTTCAGATCCTGTTGATGTAATTGCAGAATTTGATAATGAAAAAACGCTTTCAGAGATTTCAACTGCATTGGTTAACAATGGCTATCAAGTCAAGCGCATTGGCAATGTTTATAATCTCTTAAAGGCCTTGCCTGATTTAGGAGCCGATCTTGTCCTTAATATTGCTGAAGGATTTCAAACCAGAAACAGAGAGTCACAGGTTCCTATGATTTTAGAGCTTTATCATATTCCTTATATTGGCGCAGATGCACTTACATTAGGTTTAACGCTCGATAAAGCCCTTACTAAAAAGATTCTCATGTCTGAAGGCATACCAACTCCGCGGTTTTTTAATGTTAAAGACGTAGATGAGCTTAAGGATACGGATCATGTTAGCTTTCCAATGATTGTTAAGCCGCGATATGAAGGCTCATCAAAGGGGCTTACCAATGGTTCTAGAGTTGAAGATATGGAATCATTAAAGGATGAAGTTCTGCGGATCACTAAAACCTATAAGCAGCCGGCATTGGTTGAAGAATTTATCTCAGGCACAGAATTCACAGTTCCGATTGTCGGCAATGATCCTATAGAGGTCTTTCCGCCAGTCCAGATACAGATTGACGGAAGACTTGATTTAGGCGACATGTTTTATACATTTGAGCGGCTAAGCTCCGATAAATTAAGATATATTTGCCCTGCCCGGATTAGTAAAGAACTAGAAGCCAGATTAAAAGATGCCGCACTTAAGACATATAAGGCAGTTGATTGCCGAGATTTGGGGAGGGTCGATTTTAGAGTTGATAAGGATAACAATATTTACGTACTTGAGATTAATCCTTTGCCAATACTATGCAAGGAAGATGCATTCTTTTTTGTAGCAGAGCATACAAAGATAGGCTACGACCGTATTATTGCTAAGATTGTAGAATCTGCTATAAAAAGATTGCAGCTATAAAACAAGGAGGAGATTAGTTGCCACAGCTTAATAACACCCAGGAGATTGTCAGCGAGAAGATTCAATTGCTTAAACAGGATGTCCCGATAATAAAACCGAAGAGAATCTATTTTCCTATAGATTACCGTTCAACAAGTCTTTTTAAAGATGTAAATCCCTTAGAGTGGGAGGATTGGCATTGGCAGATAAAAAATAGAATTACTAAAAAGGATGAATTGAGCGAGATTATTTTACTTACACCGGCAGAAGAGAAGGCCATCAAAAGATGTAATGGCAGGCTTTCCATAGCAATTACTCCTTACTTTGCAACCTTGATGGACCCGTATGATTCTAAATGCCCTATAAGACGTCAGGCAGTACCAACTGAATCAGAATTTCATTTTTCTACTCAAGAGATGAGTGACCCTTGCGGAGAAGATAAGGATTCGCCGGCCTTAAGTCTTGTTCATAGATATCCGGACAGAGTTTTATTATTGGCAACAGAGAATTGTGCCACCTACTGCAGGCACTGTACCAGAAGAAGACTGGTTGGCGAAAAGAGGCAGACCATAGGTGCTAATAAATTAGATGATGCCTATGAATATCTAAGATCAAATAAGAAGGTACGGGATGTTTTAATCTCTGGCGGAGATCCATTGATGCTTGAAGATGATGTACTTGAGGAAATTGTTAAAAATATAAGGAGTATACCTCATATAGAATTTTTAAGAATAGGTACGCGTGTGCCTGTGACACTCCCACAGAGAATAACTGAAAATCTAGTCACCATGCTCAAGAAATATGCTCCTATATGGATAAGCATTCATTTCAATCACCCGCGCGAGATCACAAAGCGCTCAAGATTGGCCTGTGATATGCTTGCAGATAACGGATTTCCTTTGGGTAGCCAGACCGTTCTCTTAAAAGGCATTAATGACAAGCCTTATATTATGCGAAAACTCATGCACGAGCTGCTTAAGATACGAGTGAGGCCATATTATATCTATCAGTGTGATCCAGTAAAGGGTACTTCTCATTTTCGAACTCCTGTTTCTACAGGGATTAATATTATTGAAAAGCTAAGAGGCCATACCTCTGGTTATGCAGTGCCAGTCTATGTCATAGATGCACCTGGTGGAGGCGGTAAGGTGCCTATTGGGCCTAGTTATCTCTTGTCTCAAGCCAAGAGTAGATACACAATACGTAACTACAAGGGAAAGATTTATACCTATCTTGAGTAGGTTTACCCATCTTTTAATTAACAAGCCTATATAATTTCAAATCTGGCATAAAACCCACTTAAACCATAGCAGTTAGAAACAACTGTGATATTCCTTGACGCCCTTTAATTTTTTTCATATAATAAACTCTCTTGGAGCATAACCCCCAAATAATACAAAAAATAATAGTACGGAGAGGATAATAGCCATGGATATAAATCTAAAAAGGAATATTATTTTAGTTGGCCATGCCCATAGCGGTAAGACCTCCCTTTCGGAATGCATGCTTTTTAAGGCAGGCGCTATAAGCCGCAAAGGAACTGTGCCGGAGGGCAATACCGTCAGTGACTACAGCGAGGATGAAATAGAAAGAAAAATCTCTATAAGCAGCAGCTTCCTTAATTTTAAAATTAAAGAATATGCAATTCAGGTTATTGATACCCCTGGCTATGCAGATTTTGAAGGAGAGGTTATCTCTTCTTGTGCTGGCGTAGATAGCGCAATTGTAGTAATAGATGCCGTAACCGGAGTTGAGGTTGGTACAGAAAGGGACTGGGAGTTATTGAACAAAAATAATTTAGCCAGGATATTTTTTATAAATAAATTAGACAAAGAAAATACTAATGCCGATAAGACGCTTGAGGAATTAAGGGAATGTTTTGGGAAGAATATATTTCATTTAGTATCTCTTAATGATCCGTCTTTAATCGAGGCAGTTTGCGAAGCGGATGATGCCTTGCTTGAGAAATACTTAGAAGGCGCGAGTCTTTCAGAAGAAGAGATAAAACTGGGCCTTCATAAGGCGGTCCAAAATGCGAAGCTTTTTCCTGTGATATTTGGTTCTTGTCTTCAAGATAAGGGCATAGAAGAATTATTTGATGCAATAGTTAAATTTCTTCCTTCTCCTCTTGAGAGGCCGCAGTTAAAATTGACAAACAGAAACAAAGAAGAAAAACTATTGGTATATGGGCCTGATAAGCCTTTTTCTGCTTTTGTATTTAAGAGCATATCAGACCCTTACGTCGGGCAACTTAGCATAATAAGGATATTTGCAGGAAAGTTGATCTCTGGTACAGGATTTTATAATATAAACAAGGATTTAAAAGAAAGAATCGGTTCAATTTATCTGTTGCAGGGGAAGGAACAGGTTGCAGTCACTGAGGCTGTATGCGGAGATATTGTAGCGCTGTCAAAATTAAAGGATACATCAACCAATGATTCATTGGCTGAAGATAACTCAGGCCTTATTTACCTTGAGACTACATTACCAGAATCATGTTTTTCAGAATCTATAAAGCCAAAGTCAAGGCATGATGAAGAAAAGATATCAAGCGCGCTCTCAAAATTGAGCAGCGAAGACCATACATTTAAGGTAAGCCGAGACCTGCAGACAAAGGAATTAATAGTATCGGGCCTAGGAGCGCTACATCTTGATGTTATGGTGGCCAGGATGAAGAAAAGATTTAACGTAGATGTTGATCTTGGTACTCCCAAGATACCTTATAAAGAGACTATAAAGAAGGGCGCCAAGGTCCAAGGTAAGTATAAACGACAATCCGGAGGCCGTGGTCAATACGGAGATGTATGGCTAGAGATAGAACCCTTGCCAAAGGATGCAGAGTTTGAATTTGTAGACAAGATATTCGGAGGTGCAATACCTAAAAACTATATTCCCTCTGTCGAGAAGGGAGTTAGACAGGCAATGACAGAAGGAGCCCTGGCAGGCTATCCTTTGGTGAGCGTTAAGGTAATCCTGTATGATGGTTCTTTTCATCCGGTTGATTCTTCTGATATGGCCTTTCAAATTGCAGGTTCCATGGCATTGCGTAAGGCCGTGCTTGAGGCAGGCCCGGCATTGCTTGAGCCGATTATGGATGTAGAGATACTCATATCTGAAGAATTTATGGGCCAGATTTCAGGAGATTTAAATTCAAGGCGCGGCAGGATTATGGGTATGGATTCAAGAGGAAGAAACCAGGTGGTCAAGGCCCAGGTGCCTTTGGCAGAGATGTTTAAATATGCAAATGACCTGCGCTCTATGACAGGAGGCAGAGGTTCCTTTACCATGAAGTTTTCCCATTACGAAGAAGTTCCGCATAAAATTATGCAGGAGATTATAGCTAAGAATCAGGTGGACAAAAAGGCAGAAGAATAATACTAACCTAAAAAAAAGGACTAATGAAGATAGCCATAATAGGAATAGAATACAAACAGGGCAAGACAAATCTTAAAGATGAACGCCTGGATAAGGTAAAAGAATTGACCAAGTGTCCTGGTCAGACATATATCCAACTTGAATTAATTGATAGCGCAAGAATTTCTGAGGCAGATGCCATAATATGCTCGCAAGAGAAAAAGACGGATTTAATAATAGAGGATTTAGAGTCTGTAGAAAAATTACTCGCTTCGGCCGCTGATCAGGACAAGATATCAAAAATTTCAAGGCTAAAAGAGGAATTGGAAAAGGACAATATACTTTCTAAATGTGTCCTTCAGGATGATTTACCGAAGGATATACTTGGGTATAATCTTATAACTTTAAAACCAGTTTATATTATAGGTTCAGATATCTCAAATATTGAAGATATCCTATTAAATGCGTATAAAGAGTTTGGACATATCTCATTTTTTACTACAGTAGGTTCAAAAGAAGCCCGCGCCTGGTGTGTAAAATATGGCACAACATGTTATGAGGCAGCCGGAAAGATTCATTCTACAATACAAAAGGGTTTTATCCGGGCAGAGGTAATTAGCTATGAAGATTTAGTTAAATCAGGCGGGGTTAATGAGGCAAAGGCGCAGAATTTAATGCGGCTTGAGGATAAAGAATATATTGTTAAGGATGCAGATTGGCTTAATTTCAGATTCAATAAATAATATCGGGGAGAGATGAAATGCTAAAGGTAAAACGTGCGCTGATCAGCGTGTCTGACAAAGCGGGAATTATAGATTTTGCAGCAGGTTTAAGTAGTCTTGGAGTAGAAATTCTTTCAACGGGCGGCACCGCCAAATCATTAAGACAGAATAAAATTCCTGTTAAGGATGTTTCAGAATATACTGGTTTTCCTGAAATGCTGGATGGAAGGGTAAAGACATTACATCCAAGGATCCATGCCGGCCTATTGGCTTTAAGAGACAACAAAGAACATATGAGACAAATCCAGAATCATGGAATTGGGCTTATTGATATGGTTGTTGTGAATCTCTATCCATTTGAGAGCGTTATAAAAAAGCCTGATGTCACATTGCATGAGGCAATTGAGAATATAGATATAGGCGGTCCGTCAATGTTGCGTTCTGCTGCCAAAAACTCTAGGTCGGTGGCAGTCATAAGTAATCCCGAAAGATACGATGCAATCCTCCTGGAATTAAAGAAAAACAACTGTTCGCTTTCTGATGAGACATTGGTTTCTCTTGGAGTTGAAGTTTTTAAGAAGACTTCACATTATGATGCTGCAATTTATGAGTTTCTAAAGAATGCCGCAGATAAAAAAGATTCCGAACAGAAAAGTGCATTCCCTAGATTTTTAAGACTTGAGTACGAAAGGCTTCAGCCTTTACGCTATGGAGAGAATCCTCATCAGAAAGGCGCTTTTTATAAAGATGCATCGGCAGATTATGGCCTTGCGTCATGCAAGCAATTGCACGGCAAAGAGCTTTCATTTAATAATATTCTTGACCTTAACTCGGCATTTGATTTAGTCAGAGAGTTTGAGGGGCCTGCAGCGGTTATATTAAAGCACAATAATCCTTGCGGAGCGAGCGAATCAAAGACATTAAAAAAGGCATACATTGAGGCTTGGGGTTGCGATAAGCTGTCTGCTTTTGGAGGAATAGTCGGTTTAAACAGGAAAGTTGATGTGGATACTGCAAAGGCAATATCAAGAAGCGGATTCTTAGAATGTATTATTGCGCCTGGATATGAAGAAGGAGCGCTTAAGATTTTAAAAGATAAGAAAAATTTAAGGATACTTTCTTGTGATTTTGATACGTCTAGGAATCAGAAATTGGACTTTCGTACAGTTTCAGGAGGAGCGCTTCTTCAAGATAAGGATTTAGTTACCTTAGATGTAAATAATCTAAAGGTAATGACAGAAAAGAAGCCGACAAAGGCACAAATGGATTCTTTGATATTTGCATGGAAGATAGCAAAGCATGTTAAGTCTAATGCCATAATACTTACAAAGGGCACAAAGACTATTGGTATAGGTGCAGGACAGATGAGCAGAGTTGATTCAGTATATATTTCAGTAAAAAAGGCCGGGGGAAAGGCTAAGACTAAAGGTGCTTGTCTTGCCTCAGATGCATTCTTTCCAAAAGCAGATGCAATTAGCCTAGCCATAAGAAATGGCATAAAGGCCGTAATCCAACCAGGTGGCTCAATCGCAGATGATGAAATTGTAAAGGTGTGCAATAAGTACAATATTCCTATGGTGGCAACAGGATTTAGGCATTTTAGGCATTAAGGTATAGGTTTTGACTTTCCAAAAAGCAATATCTTATTTAAATTCCTTCATTGATTACGAGAAGATATCGTCCTATCCGTATAAAACCTCATTTGATTTAAGTCGCTTCAAATATTTTTTGAACTTCATTGGGAATCCACAAGAAAGACTTGAATGTATTCATGTAGCTGGAACTAAAGGCAAGGGTTCAACCTGTGCATTCATTGCATATATTTTGCGCGAAGCGGGATATAGGGTAGGACTATATACATCGCCGCATTTGAATGATTTTAGAGAGAGGATAAGGATCTTATCTTCTGGGCCACAGGCTTCAGGCCACATGCTTCAGGCCACAGGCCACAGGCTTCAGTCAGATTTTGAAGGAATGATTTCCTGCGATGATTTTACAAACTTGATGAGAAAATTGAAAATAGGGATAGATGAGATAAAAAGAAGAAAAAAAGATTATAATTTAACTTTTTTTGAAGTGCTTACTGCTTTGGCGTTTTTGTATTTTCTAGAAAAAGAAGTTGATTTTGTTGTGCTAGAAACTGGTTTAGGGGGAAGGCTCGATGCAACTAATACTGTGAATCCGCTCGTTTCTGCGCTCACTCCTATTAGCTATGAACATACTGCGATATTAGGTGGCACTTTGGAAAGAATTACAAAGGAAAAGGCTGGAATTATAAAAAGAAGGCCACAGGCCACAGGCCACAGGCCACAGCTATGCGTGATTAGTGCACCGCAAGAAGATATTGCAGGAGAAGTAATTAAAAAAAGATGTAAGGATAAAAATGCAAAGTTGTACGAAATAGGTGAAGATATCTTATTTGAGAGAACGGATTTTGATAGCGCAGGAGAGACCTTTAATTTCTATTCTAAATTTAATAATTATAAAAAAGTTAAGATTCCATTTCTCGGTTTTCATCAGATTATTAATGCCTCTGTAGCGATTGGTGTTATTGAGGCCCTAAAAGAACAGAGTATAAATGTCAGAGAAAATAAAATTCGAAAAGGATTACTAAACACAAAGTGGCCTTCACGGTTTGAAATAATCTCCCGCAAGCCTTTAATAATAATAGATGGCGCACAGAACCAAGCTTCGGCAAGAGCGTTGAAGACTACCCTGATAGAAAGATTCTCAAGAATAGGTATCAATCTAATTTTTGGCGCAGCCAAAGATAAGGATATAAAATCAATTGCCAATGAGTTATTCCCAATTTGTAAGAATATTATTCTTACAAAATCAAAAAATCCAAGGGCAGCAAGCACAAAATTTATATTAAAATCACTGGGTGGCCTTAATAATGAAGTTTTGTCTGAATTTCATACTACAAAAGATGTTGCCAGCGCATTAAATCTTACTAAAAGATATAATAATAAAGAGAGTTTGATTTTAATCACAGGCTCTCTTTATGTTACAGCAGAGGCACGTAAGCTATGTCTGAATTAGATTTACACGATACAATCGTTGCTATCTCGACTCCGATAGGGGAAGGCGGAATCGGCATCGTTAAGGTTAGCGGCAAAGACGCCATCAAGATTGTAGATAGGATTTTTAAATCGGCAAAGGCAAGAAGTTTAAGCAAGGCTAGGAACTATTCTACAAATTATGGCTGGATTATTAATCGTCGTGCGTCGTGCGTCGTGCGTCGTGCGTCGAAAGAAAACGCTGTACGCACTACGCACTACGCACTACGCAACATTATTGACGAGGTGCTGGTGACGGTAATGAGGGCGCCGCATACATACACGCGCGAAGATATAGTTGAGATAAACTGTCATTCAGGGATTGTTCCTTTAAAAAATATTCTAGATTTAGTCTTGTCAAATGGTGCAAGGCTCGCCCGTCCTGGCGAGTTTACCCAGCGCGCCTTTATAAACGGCAGAATAGATCTTACTCAGGCAGAGGCTGTTTTAGATATTGTGAGCTCAAAGACAGACATGGGACTACAATTAGGCCTGGATCAATTAAGGGGAAGGCTATCAAAAGAGATTAATGTTCTAAGAGGATTGCTGCTAGATATCTTGACTCAAATAGAGGCAAATATTGATTTTCCTGATGAGGATAATAGCAGCCTATCATATAAAGAGATAAAGAAAATGCTTAAAAATTTAAAATCCAAAATTATCTCGATCCTTCATAACTCAAACGAAGGCAAGATTTTAAGAGAGGGAATTAATGTTGTTATCTGTGGCAAGCCAAATGTAGGTAAATCTTCTCTATTGAATATGCTTTTACGTGAAGAGAGGGCAATTGTAACTCCAATTGCCGGGACAACCCGCGATGTCATTGAAGAGTTTGTTGATATTAAGGGAGTGCCACTACGCTTTGTCGACACGGCAGGAATTATTGAGCCAAAGGATATAATTGAAAAAGAGGCTATATCGCGCAGCTTAAGATATTTAAAGGAAGCAAATTTAGTATTATTGATATTTGACGGCAGTAAGAAAATCAGCAACCAAGATAAACAGATAATTAAACTTTCTGGGGACAAAGAACTTATTGTAGTTATTAATAAGGTTGACCTACCATTAAAGATAGAGGTTAATCTATTAAAGAAAAAATTTAAAAAGATAATCAGACTATCTGCAACAAGAAATATAGGGCTCGGTGATTTAGAAAATGAAATCATAAAAAAGATTTGGCATGGCAAGATTATAAATACGCAAAGTATTATCGTAAGCAATGCCAGGCATATAGAATCATTGAAGAAATCAGAAGAATCAATCGCTAGGTCAGTTGATAGTTTAAGGCAAAAATTGTCTTGGGAATTTGTTGCTTTAGATGTAAAATTAGCTATTGAGAGCCTGGGTGAAATTACGGGTCAAACTGTTTCGGATGAGGTGTTGGATAGAATATTTAGTGAGTTTTGCATAGGGAAATAGATTTGGTGTTTGGTGTCTGCCTGCCGGCAGGCAGGGTTAGTCATGAGGAGATAGAATGGATAAAAAGAAAATTGAGAGAGCAGTAAGGATGATCTTAGAGGCAATCGGAGAGGATACTAAACGTCGGGATTTGCTGGAAACGCCTAGGAGGGTGGCAGAGATGTATGAGGAGATATTCGCCGGGATAAAACAAGATCCGAGAAAAGAATTAGAGGTTATTTTGGATCAGAAACACGAGGAGATAGTTCTCCTGAAAAATATACCCCTTTACAGTTGCTGCGAACATCACCTACTGCCGTTTTTAGGCAGGGCGCATATTGCCTACATACCAAAAGGCGGCAGGGTAACTGGTCTAAGCAAGATTGCCAGGGTCGTTGATATATTATCAAAAAGGCCACAAGTTCAGGAGAGGCTCACTACACAGATTGCTGAGATAATCATGGAAAAGCTTAAACCCCTTGGAGTAATGGTTGTTATTGAGGCAGAGCATCTTTGCATGTCAATGCGCGGAGTAAAAAAGCCAGGCACGGTTACTACAACTTCAGCCGTAAGAGGTATTTTTAAGGAAAATGAGAAGACGCGCTCAGAGACGCTTGCATTAATCAAAGGTTAATAATGCTAAGAAAAATAAAACAAACGGTCCACCATAAACGCTTGATTAAAAGTTTCTTATGCGCCTTAGAAGGTCTTTTAAATATCTTTATAAACCACCACAATGCCCAGCTTATAGTATTCTTTTCAATAATTGCAATCTTATGCGGAGTAGCCTTTAAAATAAGCACCTTTGAAATGACAGTTGTTTTATTGACTATTGGCCTTGTATTTGTGAGTGAAATCTTTAATACTATGGTTGAAGATATAACAAATCTGATTACAGACAAGAAATTTCATCCTGCAGTCAAAGTTATCAAGGATATGTCTGCAGCAGCAGTGCTGTTTGCTTGTATAATAAGTGTAATAATAGGATATTTTATTTTTATAAAACGAATAATAATTTTATGGAATCAAAAAGCATAAATCTTTTGGCGGTCTTAGCAATATTTGTTATTGGATTTTTGACTTATTTAAACTCCTTTAACAATCTATTTGTATATGATGATTATTTGCTTATTATTCAAAACGAAGGCATAAAATCTTTTAAGAATATATTTCATATTTTTAAACATGATTTATATTATGATGTAAGCATGAGTAGTTATTACAGGCCATTTGTGTCTCTAAGCCTCATGATTGACTACTTTCTTTATAATCTTAAAATTCCACCCATAGGATACCACTTTACAAATACTCTGTTCCATGTGGGTAATGCTATATTGTTATTCTTCTTGCTAAAGATCATATTTAGTGACTATAGGATTGCTTTTATTGCAAGCAGTCTGTTTGTGTGCCATCCTGTGCACACGCAGGCTGTTACCTATATATCAGGCAGAGCAGATTTAATTGCCTTCTTTTTTGCATTAATTTGTTTTATTCTTGCTATTAGAAAAAAACAAAATCCGGTAACTTATATCCTTTGTGGCTTATCATTCGTAATATCAATCTTAAGCAAAGAGACATATCTGATAACTCCTTTTTTGATATGTCTTTACTTTTTTGTTTTTAGGGATGGAAGAGTATTTTTAAAAAAATATTTCTTTCTATTTTTTATTGTTATCTTGGGTTATACGTTTTTTAGAATTAATATCTTAAAGATTATTCAAAAAGATCCATTCCCTGTTGTTTTTGGGTATAGATTACTTAATCTGCCATCAATCCTAGCCGAATATATATATATATTAATTTTTCCTATCGGTCTTCATATAGAAAGAGATATAGAATTAGCAAAAATATTCACAGACCCAAGGATAATTAAATCTCTGTTATTGCTTATTTTAATATTTATCTTGACCGTTCGCTTTTATAAGAGAAAAAAGATTTTATTCTTTGCAAGTTTATGGTTTTTCTTGGGATTGATACCTGTAGTCAATATTATAGTTCCTATAAATGCTTTGATTGCGGAGCACTGGCTTTATCTGCCTAGCGTAGGTTTTTTTGTTATAGAGGCTATCTTAATTTTAAAAATATTTACTTTCTCCAAGTTATTAAAGATATTAAGCGTTTTATTATTTTTTACTTTAATATTTGGATATTCTGAGCTTACAAGGTTACAGAATATGGTCTGGCATGATGAGATAATATTATATAAATATACGATACTACAAACACCTGAAAAGATGGCTGCAAGGCTTCATTATAATTTAGGATGTGCTTATATGGATGCAAAAATATATAATTTAGCAATCAGAGAATATGAGACTTCAATTAGATTAAAGTCAAAGGCATTGTTTCTTGCCTATTTTAATCTTGCACATGCATATTATAATATAAATCAGAAAGAAAAAGCGATTCAGATATGGAAAGCCGCATTAAATATTCCAGCGGCTAATATGCATGAAGAAAAACAAAAAGATACAATAAGAGAAATTTTAAAAAAAGAAGGAGAGTTGGATGGATTTTAACTTTAAGGACTTAGGCAATATGGCTAAGTTAGCCACAGAGGCAAAGCAGCTTCAGGAAAGACAAGATAGGTTTCAACAAGAACAGACTGATCTCTTAAAGAAAATATATAACAAGCTTGAAGAGATTCTATGTGAAATAAAGAAAGATATTTAAAGCCTTTTTGTAAATGCTATCAAGATCCAGATATTGTTTCTTAGTTATTTTTATTTGTATTGCTTCTGGTTGTTCTGCCTATAGGTATGAACTTGCAAAAAAAGGTTATAACGGAGGCTATCTTATAAGAAGACATGGTCTGGTTATACCAGAATATACAATTGATACAGAGAATAATGCGCCCAGCGACAAAGAGCTTGCCAGAGTTCGTTTTAAGAGACGCAAAGCCATGGTAAATGAATACTATAAATCAATGGGCAGGATATACGATGACGCTTTGTCAAACCTAAGTGACTTCGGTAAAATTATTACCGGCCCATTTAGATTGCCGGGAGCTGCCATAGAAAACTATAAATACGAGCATAATGAGTTGTATAAGAATAGGATAGATGAACAAAGCAGGAATAAAGATGAGTTAAGGTTGAAAATTAGAGCAGAGTTAAAAGAAAGGTTAAAGGATTATATTGAAAGAGACATAGAGCTTGAAGAAATTTTAAATAAATAGAATAAATAGTTAGAATTCACTTAAGTATTAAATTTTAATTTTATTGGCCCTTTGCGCAGTATAATTATATAATAATATAGATGAATAAAAAGGAGGGGAGATGTTTAAAATCCATAATTGTGTCATTAAAACATGCATTATTAGCTTTGGTATAATAATATTATCGAACATTTCAGAGGCCGGCGATGGCAGCTTCAAGGAAAAATTTAATGCAAGAATTAAGTCAAACAAAATACAGTTTCAGCAGCAATATGAGCCATATTATAATGATAATATACCAAGCTCGCAGACAAGAAATCGTATTGGGGATGAAGAAGACCAAGCGGGGGCAAATGATGCTATTCAAGGTGAATTAGAAGGAAGAGTTCAACTTGCATCAAAAAAGCCAGCGGCTCAAGTTACGCCTACCCTGGCCTCATCCTCTTATGCAATATATCAGACTAATTACGAGGCAGGACTCGACGGGGATGTTGCTGAGATAAAGGGAAGAATTATATTTGAAGTCTTTAGAAAAGGTTGGACAAAATTAGCGCTTGTTAATAGCAGCGTAGGCCTCATTGATGTCAGCGTAAATAGCGGCTCAGCTTATGTCATAATGGAAGGCGGGAAATATTATCTTATGATTGATAAGCCAGGAAGATTTACCCTTGACATAGAATTTTTAATAAAGGCAAAAAGAGAACGTGAGAATGGCCCAGGAAGCTTTAGCTTTGATGTTATGCAAGCGCCCATATCCCAGTTTGAGTTTACAATGCAAGAAAACGAAGTTGAGATATTTGTTGACCCTGCAATTAAGGTAGAGATTAAAAGAGAGCCCAAGAAGACAGTCGCATGGGCCGTAATGCCTAATACTAATAATATCACAGTGCGTTGGACAAAGGCATTGCCAAAGGAGGTAATTGCTCCGGTCAAACTAGAACCAAAAGTATATGTAGATAC